>CAYTXN010000597.1:0-1878 GCA_964441195.1 uncultured Limnohabitans sp. | reverse complement strand
ATCCATGCCGATCGGATTGGAAAAGACCGCATAAACGGCATTGTCATAAGCACGGGCAGGTAGCCATTTCATCAGCCAATCTCTTCCTTTCAATCCGTCAAATTCTTTTCTCAATGAGGTCGGGTCATTTTCCCGATTTTCCCAAAGTTTGGGTTCAACAAATCCAGCACCCGGCCGGGTAGAAGGTGTGCACATCGTCACATGTGGCATGAAAATGATATCAGCACCCAGAAGTTTGGTGGCGCGTACGTTTTCGATGATGTTATTGTCGTAGCAGATCAAAATCCCACATTTCCATCCCAGGAGATCAAAGACCACATATTCATTTCCCGGTAAAATATGTGGATTGATAAAGGGATGAAGCTTGCGGTATTTGGCTATCAGGCCATTTTGATCTACGCAGACGTAGCCTTTGAAAATGTCTTCTTTTTCATCCTTTTCAAATAAACCAGCCAAGATTACAATCTGGTTTTTTCGCGCTATTTCTATCAGCGCTTGAGTGCTTGGACCAGCTGGGATAAGCTCTGCAAGGGCCAACATCTGATCTTTGGATAGCTTGCGTGCAAAGGAATAACCCGTGATCGAGCATTCATGAAAAGTAATGATTTGCGCACCATCCTCCGCAGCTTTGGCAGAAAGACGATCGATCACCTCGAGGTTGTAATCTTTGTCAGCACTTCGGTTTTCAAATTGCGCAGTGGCGATTTTCAATTTTTCCATAGAAAAGAAATATAGGCAGAGCTAAAGAAACCCTCAAGAGATTGTATGTGAATCAACCTGCATTTTTCCAAAATTAAACCGAGGATCAAGGTTGGTCGGTGAAACATAAGTAGACAGATTAGTCCAAGCTCCCTAAACTTTAAAAATAAATTTTGATTTTCTTGACCTTTTATTTTTATCTATCGTAATATTGCAATGTAATTAAATTCAACACATTCCTATTTGTTAGGAGATATGTTCTTCTCGCTCTTTTGGAATTCGATTAAAATTCAATCAGCTAAAAATCTTACTTGATATGGGAGTTACAAAATCAGATTTATTCACAGAAACACAGAATGAACTGGCAAACTATGCCCGAGTTTTGGCTCATCCTGCCCGAATTGCTATCATCCAATATTTATTGAGAACGAACACCTGTTGCAACTCCAACCTTGTCGGAGATTTGGGTTTGGCTCAGGCTACCATCAGTCAGCATCTCAAGGAGCTTAAAAGTGTGGGGATTATTCAGGGAACTGTGGAAGGTGTATCAGTCAACTACTGTATCAATCCCGAAAAGTGGCAGTACATCAAGGAAATGCTATTTGAGCTTTTCGATAGCTATAATCCTACCCATTGTTCAACCTGTTAACATGATATTATGCAAGTTTCCCTTTTTTCAAAAATCGAAGACACCATCAAATCCCTAAATGTGGAGTCTATTTCCGCAGACAGAAAGACAGTTCTACAATCCCTGATCGATTTCATTCAGGTAAAAGTTGATAAAAAAGAAGATGTGCTTTTGAACTTCATCTGCACCCACAATTCTCGAAGAAGCCACCTCTCACAAATTTGGGCACAGGTGACGGCTGCGCATTTTGGCATTCCGCGGGTCTTCACCTATTCCGGAGGAACCGAGGCAACCGCGATGTTCCCTAAAGTAGGAGAAACACTCAAGGAGCAAGGCTTAGAAATCATTCCACTTTCCGAAGGCAAGAATCCTGTCTATGCGATCAAATATGCAGAAAACGCTCACCCGATCATCGCCTTTTCCAAAACCTATGATCACGCTTTCAATCCCTCCTCCAATTTTGCTGCCATCATGACCTGCTCTCAAGCGGATGAAGGTTGTCCGTTTATTGCCGGGACAGAAAAGCGAGTTCCCCTAACATTTGATGATCC
>CAYTXN010000596.1:0-1880 GCA_964441195.1 uncultured Limnohabitans sp. | reverse complement strand
TCGTGCTGAAATAAAAAGGTGAAAAATTCTATTTTCTCTTCTCGGCTATATTCCTCGGTGAAAAACCCCGGACCACTTTTTATCCTTTCTAAGAGATGAATATAGAACGGCTTCTCAAATCGAGGAATGTGAACTTCATCTGAAGTGTCTGCCGTGCCGCCTGAACCCCAACACCGAAGTTCAGTATCAATTTCACTGTTGATGACAATAAAAGACCCTCCAGAAATGGAGATGTTCAGATTAAGCAGTTCTTGATGAACTGTATGGATCACACTTTGAAGTTCAGAAGTTTTATGCATCGCCAAACTTTTGGAACGTACCCGTTCCAATCCCGCTTCAATCTGTGCTTCCCTTGCCTGTGCTTCGGCTTTTTGGATGTCTAAGAAACGGGTGTAAGTTTGTTCGAATACTTTGGCAAAACGCTTCAAAATATCTATTTCATCATCTGAAAATGATTTTCCTTCAAAATCATTTAGGGTGATCATGGTGTGTTTTGTGGTCACCACAGAAATAGAGTAAGAGGGGCTTTGAAAAATAAATTGCTTTATGTCCTCCGTCAATTCATTTTTCAACTCCGTATGGTTAATTACATATTCATAGAAACTGTCTTTTTCCTGCTTTGAATAATTACCAACAAAAAAATCAAGTTGCTTTTCCCGGGCCTCAAAAAAATCATTGGCAATTCTGTGATCAAAATAGGGTAGACGGTAATTGTTGATGCCAATACCGCTTTCAACCAGTCCGCATGTATAATTATCCAGATCTTTTGAGCCTTCTATGTTTATGCTGATACCCACAGCGGTTACCGGAATCTGAAGGTCATTTAGTCTTTCGAATAATACCATGACCACTTCATTCAGCTCATCACTTCTGTGCATGGCTAGGGATCGGGAACGGACTTTTTCTAAGGCATTTTCTATTTGGGCTTCGCGAGCTTGTTTCTCAGCCTTTTGAATATCTAGAAAGCGGGTATAGGTTTGTTCGAAGACTTTTGAGAATCGCCTGATGATATCCTTTTCATATTCTGAAAAGTAACCTTCTGTATATCGCATCAGGAATATTCCGGTAAGTTGCTGATAGGCACCAGACATGTCTATCATCTTCACATTTTGTAAAGCCATTTTTCGCGCCCGTGGAACCCCTTCAAGCTTAAAATATTCCTCGAAAAATTCTTTTGTGTCGGTTTCGAACATGGTGAAATTCAACATTTCACCTGTTGTTCGAGCTTTATAAATTTCATGAAATACAGGTAAGTCCACATAGGGCCAATGGATAATATTATCATACAACCCATCTGCTGTGCTTAACCACATATGGAGATCTTTGGATTGGCGTAGTAATTGAATGCCCACCACGTGAAAGTTAACCTGCAAACTTTGCAATTCGCCGTAAAGTGTATTGACTACAGAACGGAGTTCATCACTTTTATGCATAGCCATGGATCGGCTGCGTACCCTTTCCAAAGCTGCTTCTATTTTCGCTTCTTTTGCCTGTGCTTCAGCCTTTTGCAGATCGAGAAAGCGAGTGTAGGTCTGTTGGAAAACTTTCCCAAACCGCATCAGAATCTTATTCTCTTCGGCTGTAAAAGGTGTCTCTGAATAATGCTCGATATACAATCCTACATTGTCCAGCAACACAGTGGAGATGGCAAGTCCAGGTTTGCTGAAAATGGCTTGCTGTGCTTCTTCCGTCAATTCCGGAATCAATTCGAAAAGATTCTGGTAGAATTTGTTTTTTACTTCAAAAGGCAGCAGGTTGGCAAAGAAAGATTCTTCCTTGGCTTTTGCTTCGAGGTAACTGTTCCAATGCGGGGAATCAAAATAAGGAATGGTAATCTCTGTAGGGACTCCTTGCTGGTGGTCTGCCAGCCAGATATGCAT
>CAYTXN010000595.1:0-1883 GCA_964441195.1 uncultured Limnohabitans sp. | reverse complement strand
TTTTTCCCAAAAAAAGGGATGCATGACATTACCATGAGTTTGTACAAATTGGCAGATTCACTTGGCGTGAAATACCACTTCAATTCTCCTGTCGAAGAGATTTTGGTAGAAAACGGAAAGGCTGTTGGTGTCATCGCCAAAGGACAGGAAGTCCGGGCAGACATCATAGTCAACAACATGGATATGGTCAATGCTTATAAGACCATTTTGAGAAAGCAAAAACAGCCCAAACTTCTCTTGGATCAGCCGAAATCCAGTTCCGCGCTGATTTTCTATTGGGGGATCAAAAAGAATTTTCCCGAGTTGGACCTGCACAACATTCTTTTCAGCGAAGATTACAAAACCGAGTTTGATCACATTTTCAAAAGGGGAACAATCTATCAGGACCCAACTGTCTACATTAATATTACCTCAGTTTACAAATCAGATGATGCACCTACAGGCTGCATGAATTGGTTTACCATGATCAATGTGCCAAACAATCAAGGTCAAGATTGGGATCAAATGATTGCTGAAGCAAGAAAAAACATCATCTCGAAAATCAACCGCATCCTCAAAACTGATTTAGAGCCTTTGATCGAAGTGGAAGAAATCCTTGACCCGAGGACCATCGAGTCCAAAACTTCTTCCGCTCAAGGCGCGCTTTATGGCAATAGCTCCAATAACAAGTTTGCAGCATTTCTGCGCCACGCTAATTTTTCATCAGATATCAAAAACTTGTATTTCTGTGGTGGTTCGGTGCATCCGGGAGGAGGAATCCCACTTTCGCTACTGTCGGCGAAGATTATGACGGAGATGATTGATTAGTCAACAGTCCACAGACGACGGTCCACGGCAGGTTAAGTATTAGTCATCGTGAAAAGAAGAAAGGCGACACTTCAGGCTAGCGGGTTTTAGATTTTTCTTCTTTAAATTCAAGAATAACTTTTTCATTATGGCTTTTAAATTTGAAGATTTACGGGTTTGGGAACTTTCCATCAATTTGGCAACTGAAATTAATGGGCTGATTAAAACCTTTCCTCCCGAAGAAAGATTTGTTCTGGCCTCTCAAATTCAACGCGCTGCTGATTCAGTGGCATTAAATATTGCAGAAGGTTCTACCGGACAATCCAATGCAGAATTTAAAAAATTCCTTGGGTATTCAAACCGATCTGCAATTGAGGTAATTTGCTGTCTTCATCTCGGTCGGAGAAGAAAGTTAATTCAGGACGAATCATTTTCCAGACTCTATTCTTCATATGAGATATTAATAGTAAAAATTCAAGCCTTAAGAAATTCCATCAATTAGTTTAAAATGAATTATTCAGGACCTAAATGACTGGAGTCTTTTTGAACTGCTGTGGACTGTGGACCGTCGACTGTTGACTGTTGACTAAAAAAATCTGCCTACTGCAAACTAGCCACCGCCTCCTGCACCAAATCCTGCTCAAACCCCCGACTCATCAGGTATTGGGTTACTTTGTATCGCTTTTTGAAGAGATCTTTTTCAAGCGTCTTCTCCCATTTTTTTTCTGCTTGAGTCAAGAGGGAGTCGTAATACTCATCAGGATCAATTTCCGAAAGCCCATATTGAATGCAACGCGGACTGATATCACGCATTTTCAGATCTCGGGTGATTCTTATCCTGCCCCAATGCTTAATCCGGAATTTGCCTCTTGCAAAAGCTCTGGCATATCGCTCCTCATTCAAAAAATCTGAGGAGATCATCTCCACGATAAGCTCTTCCGCGGAATCGCCTTTTATTCCTTTTTCGTAAAGTTTGCGGCGCACCTCCCACTGACTCCGCTCCTGATAGGCGCAGTAAGTTTCTAGTTTCCCCTTTGCTTCCTCGAGTGACCAATACTTTTTTGGAGCATGATCCGGGTTATTTTTTCCCCAACCGG
>CAYTXN010000594.1:0-1886 GCA_964441195.1 uncultured Limnohabitans sp. | reverse complement strand
ACAAAAACTCCCCACTCGGTCACGCCAGCGACAATACCCTCGTAATCCTTCTGCTCCGCAAGGGACATGAATTCCACCTGCTTGTATTTGATGGAAGCACGCTCAGCATCAGCTGCTCGCTTTTCCCGCTCTGAGGAATGAAGGCACTTCTGCTCCCAAGACTCGGAGTCAGGAGATTTCCCACCATCTAAATAATGTTCCAAAAGTCGATGCACCATCATATCAGGATAGCGACGAATTGGCGAAGTGAAGTGGGTGTAATGTGCAAACGCCAACCCAAAGTGACCTTTCGGCTCGGTCGTGTATTTGGCTTTGGCCATACTTCGGATAGCCAATTGCTCCAGAACGTTTTGCTCTGGCTTGCCTTGGATTTCCTCCATTAGTTTGTTGAGCGCAGTGGAGATCTTTTGGACGTTTGTCACGTCCATTTGGTGACCAAAGCGCTTCGCAAAGCCTGAGAAAGTCTCCAATCGATCCAAATCAGGGCTGTCGTGTGTTCGGTAGACAAAGGTATCTGTGCCGTTATTTTTCTTGAAAATAAACTCCGCCACATACTTATTTGCCAAGAGCATAAACTCTTCGATCAGCTTGTGAATGTCTTTACGTTCCTTGACAAAAAGTCCAAGTGGTTTGCCGGCTTCGTCCAATTTGAATTTAACTTCGACGGTTTCAAAGTTGACCGCTCCCTGATCAAATCGCTTCTTTCGGATCATTTTCGCCAAATTATTCAGCAAAGTCAATTCCTGAAAGAAGTCTCCGGCTTGGTTGTCGATGCATTCCTGCGCTTCTTCGTAAGCAAATCGTCGATCAGAATGAATTATTGTTCTTCCGATCCAGTGCTTCAGCACATTCGCATTTCTATCTAATTCAAATACGCAGGCAAAAGTCAATTTGTCTTCGTTTGGTCGAAGTGAACAAAGTCCATTACTAAGTCGCTCCGGAAGCATAGGAATCGTCCGATCTACTAGGTAAACTGAAGTAGCTCGGTTGAAAGCTTCCTTTTCCAAGGCAGTTTTTGGCTTTACGTAATGCGTCACATCGGCGATGTGAACACCTACTTCCAAGTTTCCATTTTCCAATTCGCGATAAGAAATCGCGTCATCAAAATCCTTTGCATCCGCAGGATCTATCGTGAAGGTGGTCACATCACGGAAGTCTTTCCGCGCTTTGATTTCTTTCTCGGTGATCTTTTCAGAGATCTCGTTTGCTTCAGCGTCCGGTTCCTGAGGATATTCGAACGGAAGTCCGAATTCAGCCATGATGGAGTGAATTTCCACTTCGTGCAAACCCGCTTTTCCAAGGACTCGGATGACTTTTCCGGTAGGGTTTTTATCATCTTCGCGCCATTCGGTCAGCTTGACGATAACTTTTTCATTGTGTTCTGCATCCATCAAGTCGCCACGATGGACGAAGATGTCTTTGTGCATTTTCTTGAAATCAGGCACCACAAATGCAAAGCGAGGAGAAATTTCTACCCGGCCTACGAATTCATCTCGGTTTCGCTCCATGATTTCGAGGACTTTGCCTTCAGTTCTGCCGGTTTTTCCTTTGAGAGGAAAAAGCATGACTCGAACTTTATCTCCATCTAGCGCTTGCTTGAGGTCGGCTTCTTTTACCAAAATATCGCCATCAGCAACTTCAGGATTATCCGGAATGATAAATGCAAATCGGGGATTCACAAAGTCAACGGTACCTGTAATAAATGAGGGGTCTTTGGTTGAGCTATAATAATTACGTGAATTTCTGGAAACAGCTCCTGATTCTACCAATTGCTGAAGAATCGGATCTACGCCGCCTTTTTGGAGGGAGTCGCGGATTTCAAGTTTCTTGGTGATCTGTTTGGAGTTGAATTCTTCTCCATAATTGGAGTCTAAAAATTGAAGGAT
>CAYTXN010000593.1:0-1895 GCA_964441195.1 uncultured Limnohabitans sp. | reverse complement strand
CTAGTCAATGCTCAGCAAGCACGAAGGATTTTGGATCGATTGGTCGGATTTGAGCTTTCTCCTATTCTCTGGAAAAAAATTAAGACGGGATTATCAGCAGGACGAGTTCAATCGGTGGCTGTTCGCCTGATTGTCGAAAGGGAACGAGAGATTGAGTCGCATAAAGCAAAATCATCCTTCCGGATTACTGCGATTTTTGAAGTTGAAGGAAAAACTTTTCAGGCCGAACTTCCAAAGAAATTTGAAACCAAAGCTGAAGCTGAGGATTTCCTGAAGAAATGCCTCGATGCCTCTTTCTCCGTGGCAAATTTGGAGAAAAAACCCACAAAGAAGACCCCTGCGGCACCTTTTACCACTTCAACACTTCAGCAGGAAGCTTCGCGAAAGCTGTATTTCTCAGTGGCACAGACCATGTCAGTAGCTCAAAAGCTTTATGAAGCAGGAAGAATAACTTACATGCGTACAGATAGCACCAATCTGTCCGAAGATGCAATGGCTGCTGCCAAAGGTGCAATTGATCAATCTTACGGATCTAAATATCATAAGTCACGGAAATTCACCACCAAATCTGAAAGTGCGCAGGAAGCTCACGAAGCAATTCGACCCACTGATTTCTCAGCGAGCCAAGTTCCTGGTGAGCGCAATGAGCAGCGGCTTTATGAATTGATTTGGAAGCGAGCGATTGCTTCACAGATGTCCGATGCCGAACTAGAAAAAACTGTCATCACCATCGCAATTTCCAACTCTGCATTGAACTTGGTTGCGACTGGTGAAGTGATCAAGTTTGACGGATTTCTGAAAGTTTACCTCGAAGACACGGATGAAGAACCGGAAGATGAGGAAGAAGGAAATAAATCACTTTTGCCTCCGATCAACATCGGACAAGGTCTGAATTTACAGGAAATGAAGGGCCGAGAAACATTTAGTAGACCTGCCCCGAGATATACTGAAGCATCTTTGGTAAAAAAGCTGGAGGAATTGGGCATTGGCCGACCTTCTACCTATGCTCCTACTATTTCCACAATTCAAAAGCGGGAATATGTCGTCAAAGAGGCTCGAGATGGTACTCCAAGGAATTACGTGGAGATGAAGATTGCCAAAGGACAATTCCAAGATTCGACTAAAACAGAAAATACGGGAGCAGAGAAAAACAAACTCTTCCCGACCAATATTGCCATGGTCGTCAATGACTTCTTGGTCGAGCATTTTCCAAATGTTATTGATTTTCATTTTACTGCACGGGTAGAAAAAGAATTTGATGACATCGCTTCCGGAGGGCAGGATTGGCAGGATATGATCGATGGGTTCTATGGTAAATTCCATAAAAGCGTCGAGGACACGGAACAGGTTTCCCGTCAGGATGTGAATACCAGTCGATTAATAGGTCAGCATCCCTCAAATGGAAAAAACGTCTATGCCCGTTTGGGAAGGTTTGGCCCATTAGTTCAGATCGGCGAAACCGAGGATGAGGACAAGCAATTTGCCAGCCTGAAAAAGGGACAATTCATCGAGAATGTCACCATGGATGACGCCTTGGAGCTTTTTAAGCTACCTCGTGAAGTTGGATTCTTTGAAGACAAAAAGATGACTGCTGCTCTTGGAAGATTTGGACCCTATATCAAACATGAAAGTGCATTTTATTCTTTAACTAAGGAACAGGACCCGATGTCCATTACCGAAGCAGAAGCTATCGAATTGATCGTCAACAAACGGGATGCAGATGCCAAAAAGCATATAAAGAGCTTTGATGAAAACCCGGAGATTCAGGTCTTAAACGGACGTTGGGGACCTTACATCAAGTTGGGCAAAAACAACTACAAAATCCCGAAAGGAAAAGAAGCTGAACAGCTCACCTACGCTGAGACAATCGAAATCATCGAATCTCAGCCGGATGC
>CAYTXN010000592.1:0-1900 GCA_964441195.1 uncultured Limnohabitans sp. | reverse complement strand
ACCCAAGAACTTTTCAAGCATTTTCCCACGGCAGCACACTTGGCAGCCACGCATTTTGATGAACTTTTTCCATATATCCGCTCGATTTCATACCCAAATAATAAAACCAAACACCTGATCGGTTTAGGGAAAATGCTGATGGAGGATTTTGGAGGAGAAGTCCCTTCAACTGTTGAAGAATTAGTGAAGCTCCCGGGAGTTGGTAGGAAAACCGCAAATGTCATCACCTCAGTAGTCTGGAATCAACCCAACATGGCTGTGGACACACATGTTTTTCGGGTCTCAAGGCGATTAGGCCTTGTTCCGATGACAGCTAACACTCCTCTGGAAGTCGAGAAGCAATTGATCAAACACATTCCAAAACAACATATTCATGTCGCGCATCATTGGCTAATCCTGCACGGCAGATATGTTTGCCTGGCCAGAAGGCCGAAATGTGAAGAATGCACACTCACGCATTTTTGCAAGTATTTTGAGAAAATCCAACTCAAAACGGCGAAGGAAGGGGTTGAAAAGTAATGTGCGGAATTCACCTGATCTGGGGCAAAGGCGCCAATAAAACCTCCATTCAAAAACTCGTAGCAAGTGCCGCACATCGAGGGCCTGATCAGCAGGCGATTTATTCTCCGTGGGCTGGGCTTTGGATCGGTGTAAATCGGCTTCAAATCCTACATCCTGGACCAGATGCTGACCAGCCTTTTTGGTCATCGGATAGCAAAAGTCTCCTAATCTTCAATGGGGAAATCTACAATTTCCAGGAACTTCGAAAGCTACTTTCTAAGATGGGGATCGAATTCATCACACAGTCCGACACCGAGGTTTTGCTTCATTATCTTCGCGTTTTTGGAGCAAAAGGATTGGAAAAGCTAAATGGAATGTTTGCGCTCATTTATATCGATTTGATCAGTAAATCAGTCTTGGTTGCAAGGGATCGAAATGGCGAAAAACCACTCTATTACGCTCAAAGTCCAAATAATTTAGTAATTTCTTCGGAGGTCCGAGGAATTGCTTCGCTTCAAAACCATGCACCGGATTGGGAGCAAGTCGAACATTATTTTTATTTCAGAGCACCTTCTCCAGGTAAAACTTTTCACCGCGGAATTAGCGCTTGGAAACCTGGTCGATACAGCACGATCCTCAGACATGACACCTTCCGATGGGACACGCTGCCTTTGCCGAAGGCTGAAAAAGAAGTTCCAAGCCAAAAGGTCTTTTCCAAACTTTTGGAGAAAGTGGTTTTGAATCAATTTCATGCCGATGTTCCGGCCGGAGTTCTGCTCAGTGGAGGTGCTGATAGTAGCTTGTTGTACACACTTTGGTATAAAAAAACAGGAACACCACTACCGGCTTTTACTATTCAAGTCGAAAAAAAATATCGTACAAAATACGCCGATGGAAATCATGCCATTCGCTTTGCAAAGCAAATCCCGACACACCATCATATTTTAGAAATTGACCAAAAGATCTTCCTGGAAAATTGGGATGAATATATTCACAGTGTAGATCTTCCAATTGGTGATTCCGCAGGTTTTTTGACTTGGATGATTGGGAAAAAAGCTAAATCTCAGGTCAAAGTCCTGATTTCCGGTGCTGGAGCGGATGAGCTTTGGGGAGGATATCAACGGCACCAAGCTTTCTCCAGATACTGGAATCAACATGCATTTTGGAGCAATTGGGCAGGTTTTCTCCAGAAGTTTCCTTTCGGTAGCCAATGGAAAAAATTCCTGTCAGGGATTAGAAGTGACCCAAATCATACCTTTCTGAATTTTTCTGCTTTGGAAAACCCTCCACAGGAAATTATCGGCGATTATGAGCGGATATTCAATCCCAAACTACCTGAATACAAGCGAATGTTGGACTTTGACAGGCAGGGTTATCTCGTTCAAGATGTATTGAAAGT
>CAYTXN010000591.1:0-1906 GCA_964441195.1 uncultured Limnohabitans sp. | reverse complement strand
TGACCAAGGTTTTGGATCAAGTGATGGAGACCTTCGTTGGCTTAGATTTTAAGAAGCGAGAAATCGGCCTGTTGAATCCTGACAAACTGTTGTTCGAAAAGCTGGAAGACAAAAACTTTCGAGTTCACTCTATCGGACCGATTTTTTTCTCGAATAATGAGACGGGCTACTTGGTTTCTACTTATTTCAAGCCTTTCATTCTTGGCTCAGAGGAGAAAATTCAGGCCAATTACAGCTATTTCGAGTTGCCAGGCGAAGGTGGGCAAATGCCTAGTTGGCGTCAGGAACGAATGAAAATCTATGAGCAATCTCCACAAAAGTTCCTTTCGGAATTGATGACAGGTGCTGTGAAGAGCTTTAGTGCTAATCCCAACCCGGAGGTTTCTTTTGCGGTTACTTCGGGAGATTATCTTTTGAGCTTCGCCAAGCCATTGTCAGTAAATTTGCCTGAAGGGAAGAATGGAGAATTGAATTATAGAGGTGAAAAGCTCGAAGTCAAATTCAATGGTGCACCGGTAAATTCCGAAGATTTAGTATTGGGAGGGGCCTTTTCGGGTATGAATCCGATTTTTGGATTGCCTGCCAATTTCAATGCAGAAAAGCTAATCAAACTAGCCAATCTGGAAAAAACCGCCGAGACGATGCAGGAGCGAATTTTTGTTCACACGGATCGGAAGCATTATTGGCCGGGAGAAAACCTCTATTTCAAAGCCTATTTGAACTATGGAAATCCACTCATGGCGGAGGATCTGAGTAAAGTGCTTCATGTTGAACTATTGGATAGCACTGGATATCTATTTATGCATCGGGTGTTTAAAATTAGTGGAGGAGTTGCCTCAGGACATTTGGCACTTCCTGATCAGGAAACGGGCAACTTTTTCCTGAGAGCATACACCGCTTGGGGACAGAATTATTCTGAGGCAGACTTTTTTCAACCTATTCAGATTCTAAGTCATCAATTTCAGCCGGAGTCAGCAGAACTTCAGGAGAATGCGGTAGGAGTTGGTGTTTTCTCGGATAAGCAAGTGTATGAGGGAGGTGAAAAGGTCAAGCTCAACATCATGGCGACTAATGGTGCTGGCAATCCCGTCAATGCCAATTTGTCCGTGACGATTTTGGATTTGAACCAGGCTGTTGCGATTCCAGACGCTAAAAGTATGGTAGAGAGTTTTCAACCGAAGGTGGCAAAAAGGCCAATTGAAGAATTTCCCAAACATCCTGAAAACGGCTTTTCTCTTCAAGGTCAACTTTTGGACAAGGGAGGACAGGCTGTTCCCGGAAGTCTGAAAGCTTTTATCAATGGATACACCGATGTTAGATCCTTGGGAACAGACAAAACTGGGGGCTTCGAATTGCCATCATCCAATTTTGACGATCAGTTTGAAATTGCAGTTCAAGCTACAGACAGGGATGCTCGGCCTGTGCGAAATGTCAGTCTGGAGATCCAGAATTATCCGGCTGAGTCGATTCCGAAATCTTTTGATTTTCCTGCTGTAGTTTCTAGAGGAATTCAGCCTTCACCTAACATTCAGCCACTTCGAGATCTGGAGGTGGGAGAGATATTGATGGAAGAAGCTGTCATCGAGGATAAGAAGGAGCCTTCTATTGGGCCGATGATTTACGGGCGGCCTGATCGTGTAGTCAATACAGAAGATATTTTTCTTAATGGCACAGCGATACAATTTCTATATGCACTAGCAGGTCGGGTGCCAGGAATGACAGTTTACGGCACTCCTCCGGCGATTCGATTTAGAGGTGGGGAACCTTTGGTTTTGATCAATGGTGCACCAGTAAACTCGCCCAGTGGTGGGCAGTCATTCGCAGGAGGTGGAGGGCAGTCCGCTTACGATGTGATTAGCGGTTTAGATGTGTTCTCCATTGAGCGTGTAGAAATCATCCGAAGACT
>CAYTXN010000590.1:0-1907 GCA_964441195.1 uncultured Limnohabitans sp. | reverse complement strand
GCCCATTTAGGAAGGTCTTTGATATCCTCTTCTACACGAACAGTTCGAAATGTCGGGTTTTTGTAATAATCACTTTCTCGGAAATGGTATCCAAAAGCTCCCGGATTCTCAAAAATCACCTTGAAAGCCA
This sequence comes from uncultured Limnohabitans sp., assembly GCA_964441195.1. GTDB lineage: Bacteria > Bacteroidota > Bacteroidia > Cytophagales > Cyclobacteriaceae > Algoriphagus. Next base: position 1,777 of record CAYTXN010000590.1, on the reverse strand, counting down.
GGATGCGAAAAAGGTAACGGCTCGTCTCGTCGTTGAGATATAATTCGTAATAGTTATCGTGAAGCTGCTCTTCCTGTCTGCGGCTAAATCCAGCCTGCCCCATGTTGTAGCTCGCTGCTACCGCGGTCCAGTCACCGAACCTAGCATGAGCCTTTTTTAGGTATTTTGTAGCTGCCAAAGTTGACTTCTCAAAATGGTAGCGCTCATCGACATCATTGGTTATTTCAAGTCCATATTCTTTTCCCGTACTTTCCATTATCTGCCAAAAACCTCTTGCCCCGGCAGGAGAACCCACATTCATCAAGGCACTCTCAGCTATGGCGACATATTTGAAGTCATCCGGAATTCCATTTTCCTTCAGCATTCGTTCGATTTCAGGAAGGTATTTTGCGGATCTTTTGAGCAACAAAATCATATTAGACTCCCAATACGCATTGACATAAATCTCTCGTTCCAATCGCTCGAAAATATCTCCTTTTTCCAATGGGACTTTTTCTCCGGCAAAATCCAAGTCCTTTGGAATGTCAAAGAGGCGGATCGAATCTCGGGTAACTGTAAATGCCTGGACGGGATAGGATCGTTCATCCATCTGAGCTTCGAAATTGCCTTGAGAATTTGGGCTTCTCAGGATCGCCCACGCACCCAATCCAATTGAGATTATTAGGAGAAAATAAATCAAAAAGAGGTGATTTCTGCTCATAGTTCAAGTTAAACCCAGATGAGATGGATTCCTAAGGTGTTTTGTAAACGGTCAAAAAATCACTCAAAGATCAATCTGGCATTTTAGAAAATTGTTTTTTACAAACAACATTTTTAATAACTGTTGTTTATAAAAAACATTCTTTGAGATTGTTGTCTTTAAAAAACAAAAAGTAGGCTGGTAAGTCCCATCGCACTAATGATCACTTCATCATCCCCAAAATCTCCTCCAAATACTCCCTGGAATTAGATAGCCGAGGAACTTTGTGTTGACCACCGAGTTTTCCCTTTTTACTCAACCAAGATTCGAAAAGTCCTTCTGGCGCTTGATGCAAAACTGGCAGCTTCAAAGCAATATCCTTGTGACGTTTAGCATCATAGTCTGAATTGACTTGCCTCAGTTTTTCGTCCAAAAGCACTGTGAATTCATTCAAATCTTCTGGAGGTGTCCGAAACTCCACAATCCACTCATGGGCTCCATTGGAACCGTTGCCTTCAAAATAAACAGGAGCTGCGGTAAAATTGGCTATAGTGGAATGAGTTTTCTCAGCGGCAAACTCTATGGCGGCTTCAGCATTTTCCACGATTACTTCTTCTCCAAAGGCATTGATAAAGTGCTTAGTTCGACCCGAAATTCGGAATCGGTAAGGCAAGGTGGAAGTGAACTTAACAGTGTCGCCGATTTTATATCTCCAAAGCCCGCCATTGGTAGAAATGACCATAGCATAATTTTTCCCAACTTCTACATCTTTCAATGGAATGACCTGTGAATTTTCTTTTTCCAATTCTTCCATAGGGATGAATTCATAGAAAATCCCATAGTCGAGCAGCAGCAAAAGTTCGTCGGAATCAGGCTGATCCTGAATTCCAAAAAATCCCTCAGAAGCATTGTAAGTCTCCATGTAATGCATCTTTTCCGAAGGAATCAATTCCTTAAAAAGACTTCGATAAGGACCAAAAGCAACTGCACCATGAAAGAATATTTCTAGGTTTGGCCAAACTTCCAAGATGTTTTTTGCCTTCTTCAGCTCAAGGATCCTTCTAAGTAAAACAATCGTCCAAGTGGGTACACCAGCGA
>CAYTXN010000589.1:0-1908 GCA_964441195.1 uncultured Limnohabitans sp. | reverse complement strand
GCCTGGTGGGGGAAAGGCCTTTATTTCAAATGCTTTGGCAATCCAGAAATGTATGCTCTGTAAATCCTCTCCTGTAGTGAACATTTTTGACAACAATCCTTTTCTATTCATATAGTGATAGAACATGTCTGAATGGTAGTTCCAACTGAACCAACCATCCTTGTAATCTGGATAAATAAACAATTCCTTTCTGGAAGGCTGTGTAGTTCTAACCCCATCATTATAGTATGGAATAGTTGAAGCTATTTTTTCTTCTAAAAAGTTGGCCTCTAACTTCGAATAATATTCAAACGAAGTATCCAACCAAGAATCCAACAAATCTTGATTGATTTCCATTTGACGGTCATACCAATATTTATGGGTAAAAACAGCCCTTCTTTTGGAATTGATGGCCAATTGATAATTGCGTTCTGAGGGGTCTTTAACCTGATTAATATATATTTCATAATCTTCACTCATCTGATCATAAACATATCTATCAGAAAAGAAAAGATTAGGATAAATATAACCACGATAAGACCTTAAGGCTTGGGGCTCAAGATTGGCTCCAATATATAGGTGTGTTATATATCCTGATCGGATCACAGTGTTCCTGTAAACAGTTATTTCAGGGTTGTCAATCGTATTGGTAGCGATCCATTTCACAAACCTTGGCGCTAAATCCCTAAATTTATATTGGTATAAATACCCCAAAATATTTTGGTGATTATTAAATACCCTGCCTAACTCAAAGTACTCTCTTTGCCCATTATTGAGTAATTCCTGAAAGGCCCATTCTACCCCTTCGATATCTCCTTTGCTGGCATAAAGTGAAGCCAAAGTGTGATATCCATTATTAAAATCCGTTGGAAGTCTTCCATTGGGTTCAAAACTTCCCTTTGGATAATATCGGGAGAAAGCATTTCTTCCCTCCTCACTCTCAGCAGGTGAAATTATTTGAAGAATTTCATCTATTTCACTCAAAGTGGCCTTTCCGTTAGTCAGCCAAAGCTGAATGGCCAAATTGAGCTCAAAAGGGAGTGTTGGACTAAACTGACCTGTTCCTTTATAGAAAGCCACTATTCGGTTTTTATTGCTTTCTGTTAAATCTGATATGATTTTTTCATTCTCTGGTGAGGGGCTGTAATAGTTATCCCTCATCAGAATAAGCAAAAATTTATTAGTCTGGGCCAAAATATATTCCGATTCAATGGCAGCCTCAGGTGATTGGAGATCCTTATTTATGAAATCAACAATTAAATTTCTGATCGGGTCTTCAATATGTTTGTCCACATAAATCAAAAATTTATAGGTATCAATGGCCTGAGAAATTCTATCCTTTTGATTGATAGAAGTTAAAAAGGTAGTCAAATACCCTGGTTCAAATCGCTCCTCTGCAAGCAAGTAAATCGCCTTTTCTTGGTTAATTACTTCTGGACTGTTGAGAAACACCAAAGATTCATTTCTTGCCCGCTCAATAACCCGCTCGTTGGCTTTCTGTTCTGCATCATACCAATAAAACCCACTTAATACGACCATCACCAAGATGGCAAAAAAGGTACCTATCCTTTGTGGACCATACTTCATAAAAGTCCTGGTAAAAAATACATTTCTACTGCTTCGCTTCAGAAATTCCTGAATTTCAGTCAAAAGCTTTTGGGCTTCCTTCGTCCTTATTTCATCATCTTCATTGATCTCTGAATACCTTTTGATCCAACCCACATTTGGTTTACATTCCTCATACCAGTTCTCGAAAAAAGACAAGGGCCCTATCGGAAGTAAAAAATCTCTGCTTTTTCCATTGTCTTTCCAACGGTCGAGTTGTTTTTTGAAGTCCAAATAGGTGCTATAGTACTCAAATTCCTGATTGGCCCAAGCATTGAGTTTATTCCAGTTTCTGATCAAACTTTCATGGGTAATATCCAAAAC
>CAYTXN010000588.1:0-1917 GCA_964441195.1 uncultured Limnohabitans sp. | reverse complement strand
CAGCTTTTCTTTTCTCCAATCTTTCAAGGGTATAGGCCATCATTGAAAAATCTTCCGTTAATTCTGATTTCAGATTTTTAAGAATAGCCACTGCCTCTCGTTGATTTTTTCGGTCCTCATTCCAGTTATTCACTTGCAAAGCGATTAAAATTCCAATCACAACGAGCAAGATTTCACCGATTGCGTATTTTAAATAGTCGAACGCCGTGTCCTGTTTGAGGAGTTTTTGGCGGATTTTGCGGAAGAAATTGATCACTTTACCAGTTTAATTTTTTATCCTTAAAATTCGAGCAGGATTAATTCTCCTGTTCCTGAATAATTTGGTATTCATTTTTTATATCCACTATGAGTTTTTCGGCGGATTTTTTAGCCCAAGACATATAAAAATTGTAGGTCTTCAAGTCTATCTGAAATTGCGCAATCTCGTTGAGATAGTCATCCAATTTCAATTCATCCGGCTGTAGCAGCTCAAGCTTTTCCAATTTTTTTAAATCAGCGTAGTCAAACGCTGGTTCATAGCTACTATCACTGATAGAATCAAAAGATCGGATATAATCATCTAGTCCCCTAAGCTGGATAAACTTTCTTTCCATGGTTTTCATATTTGTAAAGCCTGTCACAGGTTCATAAACAACTACGGCGGTAGATTTCCTTTCATAATAATCGGAGAGGTCTTGCACCAATTGGCGGTTGTCAATAAGTTGAATTGTTCCGGAATTAATCAATTGATCATAGGCGGCTCTAATCAGAGTGACTTGGCTGTATACTTGTCCATATTTCAAAGCGAAGTAGTAGACGTTAACCGTTTCGTCATTCCCATTTATTATATTCGCTACTGCTATTCTTAAAGAATCCAATCCGATAAGCCGATTAACGTTTCGGACACTGTTTCTTTGACTTCTTAAAATATCGTATTCCAAATTTTCAATTATCTCCTTCATTGTGGACAATTCCTGGGCACGTGCTTTTTGTAGTTCATTCCAGTTGTTGACCTGAAGTGCGATCAGAATTCCTACCACTACAAGGGAAATCTCTCCAATAGCATAAATCAAATACCGAGTCACCCGATTTTCGGCAAGGATTTTTTGGCGGATTTTTCGGAAGAGTGAGATCATTGATTATCGTGTATATAAGATTCCAATAAAGTAATAAGGGCATGGTTCACAATCAAAAAATCCGTACATGTAATGCCATAATTGATTTTTTGCTCCTTGAATAAATTAATTCTGGCAAGAGTTTCATTATCCTCAATGACGAAGAAAAAATCTTTATAAGTCGGTGATTCAGGGAGCTTAGAAATTTGATTGTAATATTTTAATTCAAGTGGCGTTCCATAGGTTTCATAGATGCGGTTGCTCAATTCAATTCCATTTACCACATAATCATACCGTTTGATATAATCTCTTAAGGCGCTTTTTAAATTGCTTGGGCTTATAAAATCATAGGCATTTGGGTTGTTTTTAATGAGATTGGATTGGTAGGCCAGTCTTTGAAAAAATGGATTTTCAGTTACCTGAAGGTATGAGATCGAATCTACCTGCAGGCCTTTACTAAGGCTTAGAAAATTGTCGTAAATGCTCTCCCTTTTACTCTTATTAGCTAGCCGGGATTCGAAGAACACCGAATCAGCTCTGGCGTCTTCAAGCAATTGAATTGCAAGCCTGATTTCTTGTAGGTTCCTTTTCCGATCTTCATTCCAATTATTGATACTTAATGCAATCAAAATTCCGATGACTACTAAAATAATTTCTCCTATGGCATAAGCCAGATATTGGGTAACCCGATTTTTGGAGAGGAGTTTTTGGCGGATTTTGCGGAATAGTGAGATCATTTGTTACAAGTCAATTATTGTTTTTGCGTCATTGTCCCGTAGGGACAAAATATCGGTAGAAAACAGATATGTAATCAGGAATAGCG
>CAYTXN010000587.1:0-1922 GCA_964441195.1 uncultured Limnohabitans sp. | reverse complement strand
CCAATTCAATGAGAAAGCGAAAAATAGGATATATAGTTATAGGAGCCTTTTTGACTATTTTGATATTCAACAGTTACTTCATTCTGGACGAAACAGAGCAGGCTATTGTCACGCAGTTTGGGAAACCGGTAGGTGAGCCAAGAACTTCACCTGGCATCAATTTCAAGACGCCCTTTTTGCACAAGGTTCAGTTTTTTGATAAGCGATACTTGGAATGGGATGGGGACAAAAATCAGGTACCGACGAAAGACAAGAAATTCATCTTTGTGGATACCTACGCAAGATGGGAAATCACCAATCCGCTCCAGTTTTTTATCCGATTAAGAGATGAGCGCTCTGCCCAATCGAGACTGGATGATATTCTAGATGGTGAGACTAGAAATGCCATCGCAAGTCATGATCTCTTGGAGATCGTCCGTTCTACGAATCGCGATCCTGAGATTACAGAGGATTTTATGGAAGAGCTCGAAATCCTACAGGATATTTCTGTAGGTCGGGATATGATCGAAAAAATAGTCTTGGAGAAGGCAAATGAACGTACCACAGATTTGGGGGTTAGAATTTTGGACTTTCGATTCAAACGTATGAACTACGTAGACGAAGTAAGAGATCGGGTATATGACAGGATGATTTCTGAACGAAATCGAATTGCTGATCAATTTCGATCCGAAGGTCAAGGTCAAGCCCGAGTGATAGAAGGAAATAAGGAGAGAGACCTAGCCAAGATTCAATCTGAAGCATTCAGAGAAGCAGAAGAGATCAAAGGACTAGCAGATGCTGAAGCAACTGATATCTATGCCTCAGCCTACAACAAAAACAGAACATCTATCGACCTGTACAAATTTCTTCGGACCATGGAAAGTTTCGAAAAGTCCATGGATGAAAACACCAGCATCATACTTTCTACGGACTCCGAGTTTTTCAAATATTTGAGAAAATTGAATTAAGGAAAGAAGGTAAAAAATCAAAGTTTTAAAAAAAGTCTTGGGTTTAGGTTCCAGATCCTAAACTCAAGACTTCTTCTGGAATTTAGGAATACCTCCCCACTTCAAATCCCTGAATCTCCATCGAAGTGCCTTTTTGCTGATGAAGTTCCGCCAGGATTTTCCCTGTGGCAGGAGCTAAAGAGATTCCCATCATAGAGTGCCCACTTCCTACCAAAACGTTGGAATAATTTGGGGCAAAACCGATGTAGGGCAAGCCATCTGGAGAGCAAGGACGAAGTCCTTTCCAAATCTGATCTTTTTCGGGAAACTTGGCTTCAAAATCCGGGTAATAGCGATTGATGGATTCAAATATTCCTTTCACTCGATTCATGTTAATGGATTGATTTGTTCCGGCGATTTCCATCGTTCCCCCAAATCGGATTGTTTCTCCGTAAGGACTCACGGCGACCTTCTGCTCAGTAAGAATTGTTGCTTGCTTGATCTCAGGTTGGTTTTTTTGGATGAAGGAATATCCTTTACCTCCCATCATAGGCAGTGAAAATCCCAGCATCTTGGCTAATTCTCCTGACCAAGATCCTCCACAGAGTAGAACCTTATTCACTTCGATTTTTCCTTGATCCGTTAAAACTGATACGACTTTCGATCCTGATTTCTCAAATCCCAGAACCTGTGTTTTGGTGAGAAATTTGACGCCTTTTTTTTCCAGATATTTTCTCAAAAAGCTGTAAAGGGCACCCGGATCCAAATGAGCATCGCCGGGAAAAAGCACTGCACCACGCGCTTTGAGTTCTAGGTTTGGTTCTACTTTTCTGATATCTGATTGAGTCAGAATTTCAGCATCGAGCCCGTGTTTCCGTGCTAAATGCGCAAATTCAACCTCCTCTTTTTCCATTGATTCGGTCTGATAGGCCATCATTAAGCCCTTTTCTACCAATGCTATTGATGACTCAGGATGATCTTGGCGAAACTCCTGAT
>CAYTXN010000586.1:0-1927 GCA_964441195.1 uncultured Limnohabitans sp. | reverse complement strand
ATCGCTTGGCGAACCTTGATCATTACCACCTTTTCATTGACACTTTCATTTGCCACCTGGTTTATGGTGAGTGCTATAGTCACCAGGTTGGATGGTATTGGATTTAATTTTACTTCAAGTCAACTCTTTTGGCTGGCGGCCTTGCCTGGTTTGGCCGCTGGTACGTTGCGGATTATTCATACGTTTCTGATTCCAATCTTTGGAACCCGGCACGTGATCACGGTTGCGACATTTATTAAACTAATCCCCGTGATCGGATTTGCATTTGCAGTCATGGATCCCAATACGCCTTTTTGGGTATTTGTAGTGCTTGCCTTGACGGCGGGATTTGGAGGGGGAGATTTTTCCTCCTATATGCCCTCTACCAATTTATTTTTTCCAGCGCGTTTAAAAGGTGCGGCTTTGGGCATACAGGCTGGAATCGGGAATTTTGGAGTAAGTATCGCGCAGTTTATGACACCAATTATGCTTGGAGTCGGACTCTATGGGGCCCCGCAGCTTTTCTCCAAAAAAAATGCAGCTGGGGAAGTAGTTCAGAGTGAAATATACCTTCAAAGTGCCTCCCTCTGGTATGTGCCTTTACTTATAATTGCAGGAATTTTATGCTGGGTCATGCTCAAAAGCATTCCGGTCAAATCGAGCTTTAAGGAGCAACTTGGGATTTTCAAAGACAAGCATACCTGGTATTGCACGGTAATTTACTTCATGACTTTCGGGACGTTTGCGGGTTTGTCGGCTGCTTTTCCCCTGTTGTTAAAATCGGTATATGGACCCTTTGATCCAAGTTTGGATCCTTTAAAATATGCGTTTTACGGTCCGCTCATTGGATCCGCAGCACGTGTTTTATTCGGTTTTGTCGCTGACAAAACTGGAGGAGCAATTCTCACCACCATTTCGGGGATAGGACTATTTGCTTGCACTATGGCAATTATTTTCCTTAACTTATTGGAGCCAAGCGGTATCGAGCAGTTGGGCATGTTCATTACGGTCATGATGTTGTTGTTCTTTTTCACCGGAGTAGGCAATGCCTCTACGTTCAAACAATTTCCTGTGATCTTCAAGCACAATCCTGTTCATGCCTCAGGTGTGATCGGATGGACCGCTGCAATCGGGGCATACGGTCCCTTTATATTTTCTATTGCCATCAGTGCCTTCATGGGTGCTACCGGAAATTCCACCGGTTTCTTCCAGATTTTAGCCGTTTTCCTTGTGATTGCTACGGCAATCAACTGGTTTTTCTACAATAGAAAGGGCGCTGAACGACCCTGTTAATTCATTTTGACCTATGCTTAGACTCCTTCAAACTCTCAATAAAGTCGCTCTCATCAAGGCTTTAATTGCCGCATTTGCGGTGATCCTTTTGGTTTTCGTCGGCTCCAGAAATCTACAGAATTTCGATGCTGCGCTGATAGCCTACTTGCTGGGGACGATTTTCGCAGTCTTTGGTATCGCATACCGTTATTCCGTATGGTTGCAACGGCCACCTACGAGGCTCTATTGGAGGCGCAGTATGCAGTTTCTTTTTAGTAAGGACTTTCCGTTTTATTTGGTGAGGAGTGTGTCGCTGTTTTTCCAAAACATCCTCTTTCAGCGCTTTATTTATCATCGAAGCCGCACTCGCTGGATAGGACACTTTCTGCTAGCTACGGGATGTTTGATTGCATTTGCAGTGAAGCTACCGCTGACCCTTGGGAGGATTCACTTTGAGTTCAAACCTGGGAATGACATGACATACTATGCCAAGTTCTTTGGTTTTGAGGTTGGTTCTTTTGAATTGGGATCTTTCATCGCCTTTATGGCATTTCACGCGCTGGTGTGGTGCTCGATTATGGTTACCATAGGAGCAGTGATGATGATGAAGCGTCGCCTTACCGATGGAGGACTGATTGCTACCCAGACATTTGAAGGCGATTGGTTACCCTTGATC
>CAYTXN010000585.1:0-1934 GCA_964441195.1 uncultured Limnohabitans sp. | reverse complement strand
TTTTGTCCGTTGTCATCACCGTTTACAACGAAGAAGAAAATATCAAACCGCTTTTGGACGCCACTTACGCAGCACTTTCAGAGATCGATTATGAGGTAATTTTAATTGAAGATGGCTCAACTGATCGGACTGTACCAGAGGTGAAAAAGTACGCAAATGAGCGAACCAAGCTGATTATTTTCAACCGAAATTTTGGACAAACTACCGCATTGGCAGCAGGAATCGACATGGCTACGGGAGAATATATCGCAACGATGGATGGTGATTTGCAAAATGATCCGACCGACCTTCCTTTCATGCTCAATAAAGCTATCGACGAAGAATGGGACGTGGTTGCAGGTCGCCGCGCCAATCGGAAAGATGGTTTTGTCCTTCGAAAAATCCCCAGCAAAATCGCCAACTGGGTGATTCGAAACACGACTAAGGTATACCTAAATGACTACGGCTGCACGCTGAGAGTATATAAAGCGGAGATCGCTCAAAATATGGGGCTTTACGGTGAATTGCATCGCTTTATCCCTGTCTTGGCAAAGCAGCAAGGTGCTAAAATGACTGAAGTCGATGTCAAGCATCATCCGAGAATTCACGGTACTTCGAAATATGGCTTAAGCCGGACTTTCAAGGTGATGGCTGATTTGATATTGATGCTTTTCTTCCAAAAGTACTTTCAGCGACCGATTCACCTTTTTGGCGGATTGGGTTTGATGGCGCTTGTTTTGGGGTTTTTGATCAATTTCTATCTTCTGGTAATCAAAATCATGGGAGAGGATATCTGGGGTCGCCCGATTATGATTGTAGGATTTATTTTGCTTTTAGGAGGAATCCAATTGATCACCACGGGTATTATAGCCGAGATCATTGTCCGAACCTACTTTGAGTCTCAAAATAAAAAGACGTACTCGGTCAAGTCGATTTTTCAAGGCAACGTTTCAAAGCCCGATTTAGCTTCGGAAGCTCTACCGGTCACCGTAAATGGTGAAGACTAATTATTCAGAGTGAAAGACGGAAAGGGAATTTCTAAACAACTCAAAACATTCCTGAAGCTTCTGCTCACAGGTTTGGCTTTGTACTTGGTCTTTCGGAAAATCGACACCACCCAACTCCTCCAACTCACAAAATCCATTCATTGGCTTTGGCTGATTCCGGCCATTTTATTTTTTGTATTGAGTAAAGTTTTCACTGCTTTTCGCCTCAATCTGTATTTCAAAAACATTGGAATTAAACTTTCAGAAAGCCAAAACTGGAGACTTTACCTGATCGGGATGTTTTACAATCTTTTTCTCCCCGGAGGAATCGGAGGCGATGGATACAAGGTTTACTTACTGAATAAGGAGTTTAAAACTCCGGTGAAAAAATTGATACAATCGGCCTTATTGGATCGATTGGGAGGATTAGTAGCGATTGTTTTCCTGCTATTTGGCTTATTTTTGATAGTCGACCTTCAGTTGGATTTTCTGGAAAGCGAGCTCTGGAATGGATTGATGGTTACAGGATTGATTTTGACAATTCCAGCTTTCTGGCTCGCACAAAAGTTTTTCTTCCGTGACTTCTTGCCTTCATTCTGGCCTGCGAATGCATGGTCATTTGCCGGACAAATTGCTCAGCTTATCTGTGCTTGGTTTATTTTAAAGTCTCTTGGAATTACTGAGAATATCCTCGCTTATCAATTGGTGTTTTTACTGTCATCTATTGTAGCAGTGCTTCCGCTGACGATTGGTGGAGTCGGTGCCCGTGAGTTGGTTTTTGTCTATGCCCATACCTATGCAGGGATTGAAGAGACCTCTGCGGTGGCTTTCAGCTTGATGTTTTTCTTAATTTCAGCGACTGCTTCCTTGGGAGGAGCATTTGTGAAAGTAGATTTGATTATAAAATCATAATTATCTGTAAATCAACAAATAAATAAAAAATCATCCTTGCAAATTTAAAATTTGATT
>CAYTXN010000584.1:0-1934 GCA_964441195.1 uncultured Limnohabitans sp. | reverse complement strand
AGGAAATCAGTCATGAAATTTCTGATCAAATCTGGGAACCAAGCCTGATCTCCAAACTCAAATAGGTGAATCCGTCCCATAGATTTTAGATTAAATTCCAACTTATCGTCCTCACAGGTCAATACAAACCCACGTCATGTTATGAATTTAATTAAAAAATAAAAAAGAGATAATTACCTTCTCAGATTTCTGTTAAGAGTCCATTTACATCCAATTGCCGAGTGTACATAGTGAGTTCACCGTTTTCATCTTTGGGCCAAAGCTCTTTTGGTCGATCCCAATACAATTCAACCCCATTTTCATCCGGATCGTCGAGATAAATCGCTTCCGAAACTCCATGGTCCGCAGCTCCGGTGAGTGGATACTTTGCTTCGGAGAGTCTTTTGAAAATTACTGCTAAATCTCTTCTACTGGGGAAGAGGATGGCCGTGTGAAAAAGTCCGGCTGTATTTTTCGGTGAAGGTCTCCCGCCCTTGCTCTGCCATGTATTCAATCCTATGTGATGATGGTAGCCTCCTGCTGAGATGAAAGCCGCCTCTTTCCCGTATTTCATCACCAATTCAAAACCCAACAAACCGCAATAGAAATCGAGGGATTGTTCCAAGTCAGTCACTTTGAGATGTACGTGTCCGATCCGGGTAGCTGCAGGTATTGTGTATGGTTCCATTTGGATTTGTTTTTATATGAAAAATTCTTTAAAGTGTCATCTGTTTTTTAAAGGTCAGATTTGCCTGGCAGTTAGAACCTCGCATGATTAATAATCATTCCTCTTTGAGTCACCTTGGGTCATGCTTGATTTCATCTACTATGACTTTCATTCTTTAGGATTCATACTTTCAATGCTCCCGTACCTTCAATTTAGGATCTGGAGTTAGTTTTTCTTCCTCTACCACAGTTTCGTCAAATGTACTTAGATCCGGCTGCCCTGCATTGATCCAGGCGGTATACCAAAAATCAGCGATCATTTTGATGGAGCGCTTCATCTGCCGCTCGATTTGATGGTCTAGTGCTTGTGCATAAGCTTCTGTGAAATCTCTGGAATAAACCCGTACTGTCAGCCCATTCCGCTCCTCATAGCTGAATTTCCGGTCCTCGGGGAAGTTTTGTGTGAGTTCCCGCTCGATTCTCAAGACACTGTCCACTTGGCTATGGGCATTCTCGACAGCATCCCAAATGGCGAGTTGCGGCTTTTCAACATATTCAGCTTTTCCCACCCATAAGGAATAATCTTTTGCCATCAGTTCGGGAATCCGACTTTCCCAAAACCCATGGATTCCTTCCTGCCCGGTCAGCTGGCCATTGTAATTTTTAGTCGTGTGAAGTGGGACATTTAAATCCCCGAGGTAGTGTCCCAAGTCCGCAGACAGTCGGAGAATCGCCTGTGAATTCTTTTCTTCAAAAGCTTTTGTCAGACTGATCATCGTCAAATAAGCCGACCAGGGTCCGATTCCGTTTTGCCTAAGTGAATCTTCAGGAATCATTTCGATGGCATCAAACCAGTATTTCGGCAAAATAAAAAGAGCGCTGTCCCCATAATGATCCAAATCGATGTAGTGCTTCTCAGCTTCACCTTCCACAGCATATCTTCTTCGGTCAGGATTGACAGCTTTTTCGGTAATAAATTGGATATGAGGTTTGTAAAAGCCAATCAATTCAGGTGGAAGAGAGTAGACAGCCTGTTGATTAATCAGCGAATGCGCATAAAATCCCCAGTCCTCTGAGGTGTGTGGCAAAAAAAGAAAGCCAAATGCCCAAATCATAAAAATCTTCATACTTGAAAATAGTCAAAACAAATATCTTTTCCACAGAGAATAAAGCTATCTTTGCATCCTGTTTTAAGCTTTTGACCAAATAATATGAGTTGGAAAAAGTCAAGACTATAAGGAATGTTTTAAATTCCTTTGGCAGAATTAATAATTTACAATAACTTTGCA
>CAYTXN010000583.1:0-1938 GCA_964441195.1 uncultured Limnohabitans sp. | reverse complement strand
TCAAACCTTGGTTTTGGGAGTGCAATGTTACATATTTGAGTTCATATACACAACCAGTATTGCGAATGAAAAAAGCTATAGACGCTGACTTTTTGATCTTTGATCTGGGTAATGTGATTATCGATATTGATTATCGCCGATCTCTGAATCTCATTAAATCATTGCTGCCTGCTTCATTCGATGTGAAAGTAGATTCTTTCTATACAACAGATTTTCATAAGGCTTATGAAAAAGGTGAAATTGATTCCCAAACTTTCCGTGATGAGGTGAGAAATTACTTTGAGCAAAACTGGGATGATCAAAAAGTGGATGAACTTTGGAACAGTCTTCTGGGTAAAATCCCAAAAGAGCGATTGGATTTAGTCTCAAAATTGAAACAATCGTATCAGGTGGGTGTACTCAGTAATACCAATCAAATTCATATTGATGCAGTCCATGAAATGTTGAAAACTGATTTTGGGATGGAACGATTTGAACCGCTTTTTGACCGGGTATTTTACAGTCATAAAATGGGTTTGGCTAAACCTTCTTCACAGATCTATTATAAAATGTTGGAAGAGTTGGGTGCCTCAGCGGATCGAGTGGTTTTTTTTGATGATTTGGAAGCCAATGTTAAAGGTGCGGCATCTGTTGGTATTCATGCCGTTCATGTGACCGGTCCGAATGTGATTTTTGATTTTTTCGCAGATGTATAAACCCAAAGAGTACCTTATCCACGGATTGCTTCTGGTTCTTACATTGATCACCACCACGCTTGCCGGTGGAGAGTGGGTCTATGGTAAATCGGTCATGGCCGATGGAGATTCCTTTCTAACTTGGGAATACTTTCTGAAGTCTATGGCTTTTTCAATCCCTTTTGTAGGAATTCTTCTTATTCATGAACTGGGACACTTTTTTACTTCAATCTATCACAAAGTAAAGTGTAGCCTACCTTTCTTTATTCCCGGTTGGTTAGGCTTTATAGGCGCGCCTTCCATTGGAACTTTCGGTGCTATCATTCGAATGAAGGGTTTTGTCAATAGCCGGAAAAAATTCTTTGATATTGGCGTAGCTGGACCTCTTGCAGGTTTCGTGATTGCACTGGGAGTCCTGGTCTATGGGTTTACAACTCTACCACCGGCAGACTTTATTTATTCCGTTCATCCCGAATACGCCGATCCTAATTTTAAGGGATATGGAGAGGATGTCCTGGATTTTGAATTGGGTGGAAATTTTCTTTTCTGGGCAATGGGTGAAGTTCTTGCCGATCCAGAACTACTTCCTGAAATGTCAGAGATGATTCATTATCCCTTCCTTTTTGCAGGTTATTTGGCGCTTTTCTTTACTGCGCTTAATCTACTTCCCATTGGACAATTGGATGGCGGACATATCGTTTTTGGTCTTTTCCCAAGGCACCACAAGGTGATTTCGATCGCTGTGTTTACCCTGTTTATAGGTTATGCAGGAGTTGGGATGATTAGTCCGTTGATGCCAGTGGAGGAGCTAATGATCCGTATTCCCCTTTATATTGGGTTCTTGTATATCTGCTATTCCCGAACTGGATTTTCGACGCAAACCAAACTGACCATCGTCTTATTACTTGCAGCAGGTCAATATGTTTTGGCATTTCTAAAACCCGAGTGGGAGGGATACCAAGGGTGGCTTTTCTATGCGTTCCTTTTGGGAAGGGTGATGGGTGTAAGCCATCCTGAGGTTTCCGGATTTCGACCTTTGGATTCGAAACGAAAAATAATTGGTTGGATTGCTATCTTAATTTTTGCGATGTGCTTTTCGCCGAGACCTTTCATTATTGAATGAAATCGAGCATGACCCAAAGCGACACACAGAGGAATGATTATAAACCATGCGAGATTCCATGTGGCAATTAAAAAACAAATTATAAACACATGAAATACCCATGACGGGCGAACGACACACAGGGGAATGATTATATCCCAG
>CAYTXN010000582.1:0-1941 GCA_964441195.1 uncultured Limnohabitans sp. | reverse complement strand
GAAAATGGATCATCCCCGGAACCGGAGTCATCTGGTTTCTGGGATGTTTTCTTTTGTTGAGAAGGTATGATGTCGAAATTGAACATGCGCTGATCGATTCATTTATTTTTGCCTTGGTTTTCTTAGGAGGAATTTTTGTTTTGGATCGTGTTTTCAGTCTTTTTGCTCCAAAAGGGAAAAATGTTTGGTTGCTTTTTGCGGTGCCACTGATTTTAAGTTGGATAGGTGTGATGGCTCATCGCTATGTGCTGGTGTGGGGATTTGACGAGGAGGAATACTTGGATTTTCTCAATCACAGCTTTTATCTGAGATGGGCAATTTTGGCAATGGCTGAACAGCTGATTTCTGTTTTAGCATTAGTAGTTTCGCAGTTGGAGCTGCAAGAGGAAGTTAGAAAACGCGAGTCCCAAATGCTTCAATTATCCAAAGAAGCCGAATTGGCCCAACTGCGACAACAGCTGCAACCTCATTTCTTATTCAATAGTCTCAATTCCATCAATGCCTTGGTCGTTTCACAGCCAAAAAAAGCACGAGAGATGGTTCTTCAACTATCTGAATTTCTTAGAGGGACGATCCGAAAAGATTCTCAAAAGTGGATTTCATTGGAGGAGGAATTGAATTACCTCAAAATGTACCTGGATATTGAACGAGTTCGCTTTGGGCATCGATTAGAGGTTGATTTTCACGTTAAAGAGGAATTTTACCAAATCAAACTTCCCCAGCTTTTGATTCAGCCTCTGGTAGAAAATGCCATCAAACACGGGCTTTACGGGGTGACAGGTGAGGTGAAAATTGAAATATTGGGGAAAAAAGACGGCAGTTATTTCGTTTTGGAAGTCATTAATCCATTCGATCCGGAATCGACTGCGCCAGAAGGAACTGGTTTTGGGCTGAGCTCTGTCGAGCGACGATTATTCCTTTTATTTGGACGCACGGACTTGTTAGAATGTAAAGCAGAAGCTCATGTTTTCAAAGTCAGACTAAAAATTCCACAGTTTCTATGATAAAGACTATAATAATCGACGACGAACCCTTGGCAGCTGGAATTATCCAGGAGTTCCTGATGCAGTTTCCGCAATTCGAGGTGGTCGAAGTGTGTCAGGACGGGTTTCAGGGATTGAAAGCCATCAATCTGCACAAGCCTGATTTGATTTTCCTTGACGTGCAAATGCCCAAAATCACCGGATTTGAGATGTTGGAATTATTGGATGAGCCGCCTGCTGTAATTTTTACTACTGCATTTGACCAATATGCGCTAAAGGCCTTTGACGCTAAGGCAATGGATTACCTATTGAAGCCATTTTCAGAGGCGAGATTTAAGCAAGCAATTGACCGGTTTTTGGAGAGTAGAAATAAGACGACTGAAGTGGAATCTACAGACTCAGATCTAAGTCAGTTAGCGGAGAAAAGTAATCGATTGGTGGTCAGATTGAAAAATGACATCAAAATTATCCCAATCACCGAAGTGATCTATTTTGAAGCGGAGGATGATTATGTGGGGATCCATACTTCAGGTGGGAAATACCTAAAGAAAATGACTATGAAGACATTAGAAGAAAGTCTGGATTCGGCAAAATTCGCCCGAGTTCATCGCTCTTTCATCATCAATCTAAATGGAATCACTGGAATCGAGCCTTATGAGCGGGATACTTACCTTGTCAAACTCCGAGCAGGCGAACAAATTCCCGTCAGCAAAACCGGATATACACGGCTAAGACAGGTTTTAGGACTTTAGGTTTGGTAACCCTCCAAGGGTTTTACAAAAAAAAAAGCCTCGGATATCCGAGGCTTCTGTTTTTAATATTCGTCTTCGTTAAAGAAGAAATCATCCTTGGTAGGATAATCAGGCCAGATCTCTTCGATGGTCTCATAAGGCTCTCCATCGTCTTCGAGCTCTTGGAGATTTTCCACTACTTCCAGTGGAGCGCCGGAGCGGATAGC
>CAYTXN010000581.1:0-1942 GCA_964441195.1 uncultured Limnohabitans sp. | reverse complement strand
GTACCGGGCGAGAGGTGGACTGGTTCAAGATTGGCTTTTCACCCCGCAAAGCCAATCTCTCGCTGCATCTTGTTTTTGATGTGAATGCTCAGGCGGATGCACTTGGGAAATTGGGGAAACACAAAACCGGTGCGGGTTGCCTCTATATAAATAAACTGGAAGATATCGAGGTCAACATTTTGGAGGAATTGATTGTTTCTGCCCTGAAAGAAAAGAGTTGAAGTCAATTCCTTGAAGTTTAAAAATGATCCAAACCGACAATTTTCTCAAAGTTAAAGTTTCCTCAAGTGTCGAATTAAGGTCTTGGCTGGAGATAAATCATGGGCAGGAGGAAAGTGTTTGGCTGGTCACTTTTTTGAAAATTGTTCCTGAAAAGTACCTTTCCAAGGCTGAGGTTTTGGACGAACTGATCTGTTTTGGTTAGATCGATGGCATCAGGCGGAAGCTGGACGAAACTCGGACGATGCAGTTGATTTCGCCTCGGAGGGTGCAGCATTGGGCTAATACCTATAAAGACCGCGCAGCGAAACTGATAGAAGAAGGTAAAATGCACTCGGCAGGCCTTCGGTCCATCGAACGCTCCAAGCAGTCCGGTTTGTGGGATTTTATGAATGATGTGGACCAGATGATCGTCCCTCAAGATCTGCAGGATGAACTGGAAAAGCATGCCGGAGCCACCGAATTCTTCTATGCAATCAATGATTCCAGTAAGCGATTTGTGCTGCGTTGGTTGAAGCTTGCCAAAACCGAGAAAACCAGAAAAGCCAGAATTTTGGAGTTGGCTGAGCTTTCCGCTAGGGGAGAAAAGTTGAAAGGGAGTTGAGATTTTGCTTAAGGAATTGCTATGGTCTTGGTCAAACCATTGGAATTGTCCGTAGTTAACCTTTTGGTTATCCGCAACAGCTACAGAACACAAGGTCACTATGGGACTTATTGTCAAAGACGAGGAGTTGGTCATTCAATACACCCCTGGAAACGGTGCGTGGACCTATCAATTAATCATTCCAAATACTCAGGAAATCAAAGGAAAATGGGGTGATTTGAAGGTTTCTGGTACGATAGATGGCTTCCCGATTGAAAACAAAAACCTTGGTCCGGTCAAAAATTCTGACAAAAAATTGGCTTTGAATTCAGAAATCCGAAGCTGCATCAATAAAGGGGCAGGGGATACCGTTCGAGTAACGCTTTCTCTTCAAAATCAAACTAACAATCAGGATAATCGCGAGATTTTTGAATGCTTCAGTGATGCAGGAGTACTTCCCATTTTTCAGAAGCTGAAAACTTCCGAGCAAAATGGATTGATTAATGTTATAAATGAAGCAGCCACTCAAGATCTTAAGGTGGAAAAAATTCTGCGAGTGATTGACCAGCTGGAAAAGTCAAAGGGATAAGGCTGGGACTGACTTTTGGCCGAAATTTGGTATGAATCCGAGCCGTTAACATTTTTGATTCTGAATTTCTGAAGTATTATTGCCAGATTGAATTCTTAATCTTCCCTTCAATATCAATTCCGGAATCTCATGCGCTTTTTTGCTCTTTTTCTTCTTCTCCTTCCAATTACCCTCAGTGCCCAAACGGTCTGCACCCTGGAAAGTCGTGAGCGCCTGGATGAGCTATTGACTGGGTTAGCTCAGAAAGATCTTTCCGCGAAATTGATCCAAGACCTGACTGTAGAAATCGGGCAAAGTTTCATCGGAACCCCCTATGTGGAAAAGACGCTTGAACTTCCCGGTGAGGAGAAGTTGGTGATCAATCTGACCGGCTTGGATTGCACGACGTATCTGGAAACCGTGGTGACTTTGGCAATGGTTGCCAAGTCTGGAAATTTGACTTTTGAAAGTTTTGAAGAGGAATTGGAACACCTTCGATATCAAGATGGAGTGAGAAAGGACTATTCTTCCCGACTTCATTACTTCTCGGATTGGATCTATCAAAATCAGGA
>CAYTXN010000580.1:0-1942 GCA_964441195.1 uncultured Limnohabitans sp. | reverse complement strand
TGGCAATCCCAAAAATCCCGACTGGCGGAGCTTGGCCGCAATCTTGGTAACTAGTATTCACCTTATCACCCTAACATATGACCCTTCAAGAAGTGAAGGCTCTGGCTGCAAAAGGCGAGGGGCTCAAGATCGAATTCAAGAAAAAAGCAGCTTTTCCAGAGAAAATTGTCAGGGAAGTGATTGCTTTAGCCAATACTGAAGGTGGGGACTTGTTGATCGGGGTAGATGACGATGGGACGGTCAGCGGACAGCGATTTATAGAGGAGGAAATTTTTGTGATGGAAAAAGCCATCCGAGAGTTGATTTTACCGAAGTTGGAGTATACCATTTTTACGGTTAAACTTTCAGAAAAGAAAGGAGTAGCTGTTTTCAGAATTCCGAAGAGTTCGGATCGCCCTCATTTTTTGCAGGAAAAAGATCGCAAGCAAGCATATATCCGAGTTCAGGATCGGAGTGTTCAAGCAAGCCGCGAAGTATGGGAAGTTTTGAAAAAGGGCCGAATTCCAAAGGACACAGTTTTTACCTATGGATGGAAGGAGGAGATTTTAATGAAGGCTTTGGAAGAAAATGAAAAAATTACGCTCAAGGAATTTGCCCGTATTGCGAAAGTTCCACGGTTTCTGGCTTCAAAAACCTTGGTTCGACTAGTTTCAGCCAATGTGCTTAAAATCCATCCCCAAGAATCTGAAGACTACTTTACGCTCAAAGAATAGGGAGATCAATTCCTGTTTTAGAAGTGAATCCTACATTGCCTTGAAGTCCACCTGTGTGAATCAAAAGGATTCTTGAGCCTCGCGAGAAATGATCTTTTCCAATTAAATCCCATACTCCAAAAACCATTTTCCCTGTATAAATAAAATCGAGCGGAATTTCAAACTCCTTATAAAACCAGCCCATAAAGTCGATTAGTTCAGGTTTATGTTTTCCATATCCTCCAAAATGATATTCGGTCTTGATTTCGGGTAATCCTTTTGGCTGGATTTTATTCGTTTCGCGAAGATATGCGATCTCTTGATGGATAAATTCGCCTTTCAATGAGGAGAATCCTATCAGCTTTTGATGGCTTTTAATGCTTGCAGCTAAACCGGTAAATGTGCCACCTGTGCCAATGGAAATACAAGTATGCGTGAAATCAAAATCAACCCTGGAAAGGATTTCTTTAGTGCCTTGAATAGCTAACTCATTTGTGCCTCCTTCTGGAATAAGGTAAAAATCTCCGAATTTGTCTTTCAGACTCTGCAAAAATGCAGGTGAATTTTTCTTTCTGTAGCTTTCTCGATCCACAAAATGCAGCTGCATTCCCATCTTTGCAGCATGTGCCAAAGTGGGGTTATTCAAGTCGGCATCTTCCCCTCGGATGATTCCAATACTTTGGAATCCATACAAATGAGCTGCGGAGGAAGTTGCATAAATATGATTGGAAAATGCCCCTCCAAAGGTCAAAATCACACTTTTTTCTTGTCTTTTAGCTTCTTCGAGATTGTATTTTAGCTTAAAAAACTTGTTTCCAGAGACTTCTGAATGAACTTGATCTAATCTAAAAACCACCACCTGAACACTCTTTTCCTCCAATAGTGAATGAGTAAGTTGTTGAAGGGCGATTGGTTCAGGTTGAAGCATTTGAAGACTTTTGCCAAAGTTAAGTTACATCCTCCTATTTTTGTGAGATGAATCAACAGCCCGAAGAAGAGTTTGAAGAAGACGAGTTAGAATTGTTTGAACGCCATCGCATTGTAGTGGATAAAGGCCAATCGCAAGTTAGGATTGATAAATTTTTGACAGAAAAAATCGCATTCGTTACCCGTAACAAAGTTCAACAGGCGATTGATAATGATACGGTTTTGGTGAATGGCAATCCTGTCAAATCCAATTATAAAGTCAAGCCTTTGGACGATATCCAGGTATTCATGGATAAGCCTCGCCGGGATACAGAGGTCATTCC
>CAYTXN010000579.1:0-1945 GCA_964441195.1 uncultured Limnohabitans sp. | reverse complement strand
CACATATGAAAGTCAAGCGGTATTTGGAGTTGCCTATTCTTTGCGAAAGCAATTCTTGTCCTACGCCAACTGGAGGATTTTTACCGATCAAAACAAAAACCTGTTTTCAGGAGAAGTTGGGTGGTATGATTACGTGTACTTTTTCTATGGAATTGGAAATGAAGTAAGTGAGTCGGATTCCGAAACCTACCAAGCCAAATTCCCTAGACTTCGGTTTGACTATGCTAAGCAGATTTCACTATCAAGTTATTTGGGGTTCAAGTCCGTTCTAGATCGGTTTAGCTTTTCCGACTTTAACCCAGACGGAAAGCTCTCAAACGAAGAATATATCGGCAAAGAAGGAGGTTGGAATGTCGGATTGGGTCCTTCATTCATTGTTGACTCGCGCGACAACCCAATTTATCCAGCTTCAGGCTGGTATTCAGAAACCTACTTTTTGCGATTTGGAAAGTCTTGGGGAGGAGAATATTCCTATTGGGAAATTGGTGGCGACCTCCGACATTATAGAACACTTTCGCAAAGTGTAATCTGGGCAAATCAAATTGCTACAAAAATCACGACCGGTGAAACGCCCTTCTTCGCCTTGCCTCTGTTGGGAGGAAATCGCTCGCTAAGGGGACTTTTTGAAGGGAAGTATCGGGACAACAATGTGGCCTTTCTCCAGTCCGAAATTCGAAAAACCATTGGAAACCGATGGGTCTTGGTTGGTTTTGCCGGAGTGGGAAATGTGTTCTCAGAGCTGAATTCCATAGCTGATGGGGCCAAACTAGCCTATGGTTCGGGTGGAAGATTTCGGCTTTCGAAGGCGAAAAAACTGAATCTCCGATTGGATTTGGCTCATTCACCAAATGAGGGAATGCAGTTTTATTTTACGTTTGGGGAAGCTTTTTAGACCGCTTTCAATTACTAACTATTTAAAATAGGAATTCATTATTGATATATTTGATTCGGCTTTTCCTTATTTTTTTCAATTACATATAAGTCAATAGAAGAAAACACATTACTTCCAAAAAACTTATACGTAAATCCCCCCAATACTTCTATTCTATTTTCATGCTCTATAACTCCTAAATGTTTCCATTGCAATCCCAATACAAATCCTTGAGCAGTAGAATAAGAATGGTCATTGATTATTTCTCCTGTTTTCTTATCCTTCATTAATACCAATTTTATAGAATTAGTAAGGTTTTGAGAAACTTCCCATTCCTCCACAGTGGCTAACCCTGTAAAAACAGGAATATGTTTTTCCTCGCTAACTGAATTGCTTAAAAATCCTAAAACTCCAAGAATAAGAATCGGAAACGTAACTACTTTAGAATAAGGCTCCAAAAACTTCCTTCCTTTCACTACCAATCCGATTAAAAGGTAAAAAAAGGATAGGATAAATAACAGGTTCAGAATTCCCCAAATGAGTTGAAGCATAGATCAAAAATTAAGTTCTTAATCCAATGTATAAAAAATCTACTTTGCTACAATTATGTTTCTGATTTTTAAACCTTCACCAAAAAACCTCGCTCATCCAATTTCACTACAATCTCATATAAATCAAGCGTCAGACAGAAGTCAATGTCACGCTCGATTCCATGATTCTGCAATCGTTTAGCGTGGGAGGCTTGAGATAAAAATCCTTTGAGATTATGTCCGACTTTTTCAAAAAGCATACTCATGGCTAAAGCTCCATCTTCGCTGGACTCATGAGTTGACTCCAAAGACTTCACCAATGCTCCTGCGTAAAGCGAATCTTCCAAATTGAAATGCCCCTTCCAGCCAGCGCAATGAATGAGAACATTTTTGTCCTGAGATTGGATAAAGGAAACCGTAGCTTGGAGATTTGGAAAAGCTCCGATCAAAATTTGAGCAGCTCCTTTGGATTTCTCTATGGCTTGCGTCCCATTGGTAGTGGTCATGGCCAATTTTCGGTCTTTGTATTCGCCATTGAGGTAAG
>CAYTXN010000578.1:0-1948 GCA_964441195.1 uncultured Limnohabitans sp. | reverse complement strand
TTAGCACCGGAATCGGCTGGACCAATATCAAAAGCCGACTAGAATACCTCAATGCCAAAGTCACGCTTGATTCTGCTCTCGGCAAAGGTAGCAGCGTACATATCGAAGTAGAACTGAAATGAAAACCCAACTCTTCATTGTAGACGACCATTACCTAGTCATTGAAGGGATTCGTTCGCTACTTCAACAGGAGGAAGACATCGAGTGGATGGGGCATGCTACCAACGGAGAATCTTGCTTGGCATTTCTTCAAAAGCAGGAGCCCGAAGTCATCTTGATGGACATTAGCATGCCTGGCATGTCAGGAATTGAACTTTGCAAAATCGTGAAGAGTAAGTATCCAGGAATTCGAATACTAGGTTTGAGCACATTCAATCAGCGGAGCTTTGTAGAAAAAATGATCGAAAGTGGCGCGAGTGGTTATGTGTTGAAAAATGCCAATAAGGAAGAACTGCTAAAAGCAATCCAAGCTGCAAAAGCCTTTAAATCTTATCTAAGTTTTGAGGCGTCCCAAGCCCTGAGAAGTACTTCGGAAAAGGAAATCCCGGTTTTGACAAGACGGGAAAAAGAGGTTTTAGAGCAGATTGCAGATGGTATGACTAATCTGGAAATAGCTGAAAAACTATTTATCAGCGCCACTACTGTGGACACCCATAGAAAAAATCTGATGCTGAAATTCGAAGCCAAAAATGTAGCAGCTTTAATCAATCTGGCTTCCAAAGCTGGTTTGGTTTAAAAATCTTTTCCAAGGTTTTGAACTTTGGAAAAGCTAATAACAGAAAAGCAAAAGCCCCGAATCTTTGTAAAATTCAGGGCTTTTTCTTTTTAGTCGCCTAGTTCGTATTTCAAGGTTTTCCCTTTTTCCACTGCAGGAAGACCTTCTGTCATCCAGAGCGGTGCTGGCGCGCCTTTGAGGTAATGATCAAAGAACTGACTCAACCGGATAGACAAATCTTTAGCATTTTTTCGCTGAGTAAGATTATGGTCTTCTCCATTGTACTGAAGCAGCCAAGCAGGCTTGTCCAAACGCTTCAATGCCATAAACATTTCAATTCCTTGATACCAAGGCACGGAACCGTCCGCGTCATTGTGCATAATCAGCACTGGAGTCTCCACCCGATCCATAGTGAATAGCGGAGAATTTTCGAGATAATAAAGTGGCTTTTCCCAAAGTGTTCCTCCAATTCTGGATTGAGTTTGCTCATATTGGAACATGCGACTCATACCTGTACCCCAACGAATTCCACCATAGGCTGAAGTCATGTTGACAACCGGAGCACCGGCGCCAGCAGCTTTGAACATGTTGGTTCGGGTGATCAGGTGAGCAACTTGGTAGCCACCCCAGCTTTGGCCTTGGATAGCCATATTTGCCACGTCAACCCCACCTTTTGCGATGACCGCCTGCACGCCTGGAATGATGCAATTGTAGGCACTTGGTCCCGGAAGGCCCAAATCATACTTGATATCAGGCACGAAAACCATGTAGTCATTACTTACGAAAAATGGAATGTTAACGGTAGATCGACTGGGTGCAGGAGCTCGATAGGCATGGAACGTATCGCTGTTTCGTTCGTAGAAATAGGTCATCAGCGGATACTTTTTGTTTGGATCAAATCCTTCAGGTTTGAAAAGCAATCCCTGAAGCGGAGTCCCATCATTTGCGAGGTAGGAAATCAATTCCACCGAGCCCCACTTCACATTGGCTTGCTGAGGATTGAGATTGGAAGCTTTTGTCAAGGTTTTGAATGTCAAATCTCCCAGATACACGTCTGCATTTTCCTTGTAAGTGCTTCTTCTTACCAGTATTTGATTTGATTCCTTGGCTTTGGTTAGACCAGCATACCGATGAGCGGTCATTAAGAGCAGTTTAGGAGCTGATTTTCCTTCATAGGTGGTCGTGAAAAAACCAGCGTCTTTGGTCATTTCATTAAAGGATGAAAGAAGTAGC
>CAYTXN010000577.1:0-1955 GCA_964441195.1 uncultured Limnohabitans sp. | reverse complement strand
AAAGTGAAATTAAAGCCGGGGATAACGGTGGAATCTATGAGCGCTGGGACGAAAGTAAACCCGATGGACAAAAAGGCTATCAAGGCTATGCCCCGCGCCAAAATGCAAGTAAAGCCCCCGGGATCTGGCAAACCCTGAAAGTTCAGTTCAAAGCACCGAGATTCTCTGCTTCCGGTGAAAAAACCGAAAATGCGCGGATTGTATCCGTAATCTTAAATGGCGTGACAATCCACGAAGATGTGGAGCTCTTTGGCCCTACTCGCGGGGCATTGGCCGGAGGAGAAGTGGCCGAGGGTCCAATTCGGATTCAGGGAGATCACGGGCCGATTGCGATCCGATCCTTGGAAGTAAAGCCTTTCGATACCCCTGCACCGGAATTCAGTAGCATTTCTTATCAAGTTTTCCCTGGTTCATTCATGGAATTACCTGATGCGAGCTCTTTGCAACCTACTTCTGTAGGTAATATAAGTTCGTTCGATGAGTTTGTAGCGGGACTTACTACATCCTCACTCAGTAAGTTTGAAGGAACAATTTCTGTGAAAAAGCCAGGAAATTATACTTTCAGAATGGCTGTCCCAAACAATGGACTTGGTGCAATTCAAATTGGAGATGCTTCAGAGCCTTTGCAACTTCGACAGGGGATGACTACCGTAGAGAAATCACTCCTAGCAGGTGAAGTTCCATTTGTGATTTGGGTTTCCAAACCCACAGACTGGACTGCTCAGGGATTTTATTTGATCGCAGAGGCAGAGGCCATGTGGCCAAAGACCTATACCTCCCCAGCCGGCATGGACGTTTGGTCTACGGATCCGATTTTGGTAGATAACCGTGAAACTCCCGTTTTAAGATCTTTTATCGAACTTCCAAACCGAACTAAAATTTCTCACGGGATTTCTGTTTCGTCCAAGTCCGGTACGCATTATTCCTATGATTTGAATTCCAATCAACTGCTTCGGGTTTGGAGAGGTGGGTTTTTGGATGCGACGCCAATGTGGAATGATCGTGGAAATGGCGTTTCAAGACCTCTTGGTACAGTTACCGATTTGAGTTTGGGTTCTGCGTTGCTTTTAAATGCCGACAACAGTGCTTTGGGGGACGAATGGCAGGCCAAAGGTTATCAGATTATAGGCGATGGATCGGTGAAGTTTTCTTCCAAATCCAAAAATGGTCTGGAACTGAATGATCAAATTCAGGTGATGACTGACGGAAAAGGTGTCGACCGTAAAATCGAACTTTCAGGAAATTCCACTCCAATGAAGATCCGAGTGGCACCTGGAAAGGTGCTGACTGAGATTTCTGAAAACCTGTTTTGGATCGAGGATTCAGGTCTTTACTTGAAAGTTTCGAGTTCAGATCAAAAGCCTGAAGTAGGTACTGATGGAATTTTTCTATCCATCACTACAGTTTTGAGCTACAGTTTATTGTTTTAATCCTGATAATTAGAAAAGATATGTTTCGATTGAATATAAATTTGAAATCATTGACTCTGAGTGTGGTTGCGCTGGTGATGAGTCTTACTTTGATTGCTCAGGAGTCACCAAAAGAAGAGGATTTCTTCAAAATCCTAAAAGTTTCTGCACCGGAAGGTACACTCTTGGAAGTTGGTGGATTGGCGATGTTTCCAAATGGAAATCTAGGAGTTTCGACTCGTCGGGGAGATGTTTTCATTGTGGAAAATCCCACGTCTCAACGACCCTATTTCAGAAAGTTTGCCTCAGGTCTGCATGAAATTCTCGGATTGGCATACCATGAAGGATCGCTGTATATGGTTCAGCGTGGAGAGTTAACCCGTTTGGCTGATCTCAATTCGGATGGCAAGGCCGACTGGTACGAGACCATCGCAAGTTGGCCACTATCGGCGCACTACCATGAGTATAGCTTTGGGCCAAAGGTCATGTCGGATGGGACCTTTATAGTGACTACCAACGTGGCCTTTGGAGATCAGGAATGGTGGA
>CAYTXN010000576.1:0-1956 GCA_964441195.1 uncultured Limnohabitans sp. | reverse complement strand
ATAATCATTCCAGTGTGTGTCGGATACGACATGCTCGATTTCATCTGTTTATAATTTGTTTTTTAGCGGCCATATGGAATGCCCGGATAATCATCTCCATGTGTGAGAAGCTATTCTCATGGGCATTTCATGTGTTTATAATTTAATTTTTATTTGCCACATGGAATCTTCGCATAGACTATAATAATAACTGGGTGTGTCGCATTGGGTCATGCTTGATTTCATTTAGTTTTGGATTAGGTCTACTTCGGAATTCATTAATAAAACTGCAAAACCGAATGACTTTAGAATAGTTACCTTTTATCATTTCCCAAAATGCCAAAATATGTAATCGAGCGAGAAATTCCCGGAGCGGGAAAACTCAGCGCTGAACAATTGAAAGGGATTTCGCAAACTTCCTGCGGAGTTTTAAGCAACATGGGTCCTCAAATTCAATGGCTACAAAGCTATGTCACAGGGGATAAAATTTACTGCGTTTACATTGCTCCCAATGAAGAGATGGTAAGAGAACATGCCCGACAAGGAGGTTTTCCAGCCAATTCTGTAGCAGAAGTCAAAACCATAATTGACCCTACTACGGCAGAATAAATCTCTCCATCAAAAAGGAAAGTGCAGGGAATTCTGCACTTTTTTGTTTTGATTAATCCATACATCCCCAATTTTATCCAATGCGAAACCTCCTCCTTTTTTCACTCATTTTATTTTTTCTATGGAATTGCAAACCTACTTCCGAACCTCCCACCCTTATTCTTACCAATGGCAAAATCTGGACTGGCGAGGGTCCGGATACTTTTGTGGATGCATTGGCGATTTCCAAAAATATTATCATTGAAACTGGAGACTCAGAATCCATTTTGAAACTAACAGGTCCAGAAACTGAGATTATTGACCTTCAGGGAAAACTTGTCACTGCAGGGTTTAACGATGCTCACATTCACTTTTTAGGTGGCGCTATGGGCTTGACTCAAGTGGATTTATTGGCCACAACTTCATTGGAACAGGTCATTTCAATTACTCAGGATTTCATTCAAAATAACCCGGAAAAAGACTGGATCACAGGTCGTGGCTGGCAATATACCTACTTCGAAACAGGTCTCCCGGATCATAAAACGATGAAAGCCCTGGATATTGAGCAGCCAGTTTTCCTTGGTGCCTATGATGGGCACAGCGCGTACGCCAATCCAAAAGCTTTGGAATTGGCGGGAATTATCTCTGCGACAGTTTTTGAAGGGTTTGGTGAAGTGGTCAAAGATGCCGTGGGAAATCCTACCGGAGCACTCAAAGAAGGTGCGATGGGGCTTGTCGGCGACTTGGTACCCGAACTGAGCAACAATGACAAGATTAATGCGCTCAAAAAAGGAATGAAACTCGCCGCTTCTCTCGGAATCACCAGCATGCAAAATGCCTCTGGAAGCGAAGACGAATTGAGACTTTATCTGGATTTACTGAAAAGAGAGGAGTTGACTCTTCGCTATGCCGCTTCTTTTTCCGTAGGAGAAAAAACAAGTTCTGAACAGCTCGCCCGCTTCAATTTTCTCAAAGACAGTATTGGCAACGAAAACCCATGGATCCGGGCTGACGCAATCAAATTCATGATCGATGGAGTCATCGAGTCTCATACTGCTGCAATGCTTGAGCACTATTCAGATCTACTACCTGATGACGAACTAGCCCTTGGAATGCTGAATATTACTGAAGAAAAGTATAGGACTTTGGTGAAGGATCTTGACAGAATGGGTTTTCGACTATACACCCACGCTATCGGTGACCGTGGAGTTAGAGAGGTGTTTACAGAATATGAAAAAGCAATTTCCGAAAATCCGGCTCGCGAAAGAAGACATCGAATCGAACACATCGAAACCATTTCTCCCGATGACATTCCAAGGTTTGCAAAGACCGGGATTCTGGCAAGCATGGAGCCCATTCATGCCGATCCTGCAACAGTTGGAGTCTGGT
>CAYTXN010000575.1:0-1960 GCA_964441195.1 uncultured Limnohabitans sp. | reverse complement strand
TTTTCGGGTACTCTAGCGATAAGTCTGCCTGTTAGTGAAGAAACATCTTGAAGCATAGGGAAGACCAATTTTTCTTCTGGCTGATCAACCTTAATAATTTCATCGAAATCAACGTAAAATCTTCCTGATGGCACATTTTCTCCCAGTAGGACTCTTCTCCCCACATGTGCAACCGAGGCTCCTCCCAAAAAAACGCCAGAAGCCAGTTGAGGCCAGGAAGTAATAGTAGAACCGATCTCCAAGAGTGAAGCTTTCATCCTTAACGAGAGTGTTTCCAAACCGGTAATTTTTAAAACTATAGCAACCCGCTCTTTATTGGATAAGTTGGCAAGTTCAGACTTACAAACCCCCTCCAACAAACCGTGGAAAATTTGCCTATCTGGCTCTATATCATACCGTTCGATATCCAGCATCCCTCTGTCAGATGTTTCCATGATCACGGGGATTTGCTTCAATTTTGCTCGCTCTCTAAGCAAGAATTTTATATCCAAACTATCACACTCGTCAATCAATAAATCAAGTTTACCGTTTTCGACTAGAAAATCATCTACATTGTCTTCATTGATCCCCTCTCGAAAGAGTGTCACTTTCAAATACGGATCGATTTCTAAAATCTCTCGAGCTGCAATTACGACTTTCTCCAATCCAAGACTAGTGACGCCCGCTTTTAATCGATTCAAATTACTAAGCTCCAGCGTATCAAAATCAGCAAGTCTAATTTCACCAAAACTTCTTTCTAGAGCCATAGCAAGCGCGACACTTTGCCCTACAGAAAGCCCCACGATTCCTATTTTCTTTTCACCCAATTCAAGTTGTTCGGTAGGAGTAATTTTATAATTATTCCTTAGGGTTCGAATCCTGATAAAGTCTTCCTTGTCAAGGATATGTACCAGGGTATTTTTCCATGGATAAAAAACCCAATTACCATAAAAATCTCGCTCTTTATCTTTAAAAAAATTAACCTTTCGCTCATCCAATTCTTTTTTAGAAAATTGAATTTCCGGGAAATCAGCTTTGATCAAATCGGTAACCTGACTTTCAATTTCATCAATCGTGAGAACATAATTACTGGAACGAAGTTCTACTATTTCCTCCCAATCTTGTTTATTGTTTGGGGAGAAAATAGTAGGATAAATTTGATCTTTAAAATCAAATCTTGATCTAGTAAACATGATTAAACTTCTGGGTGATAAAGCTGAGTAAAGTTAGTTCTTTCAGCCTAAAGTCAAATTATTCACTAAAAATTTTTTTGAAGTGTATGGATTAAAATGACTTTCACCAAGATCAATTATTCTTGACTACGATTTAATACTTGCTTTTTAATTTAAAATCAGATTATTTGGCGAGTCGAAATCAACCTTTTTCGGTACCCTTAGATGGAAAATCAGCCTGAAGAAAAAATCAAAATCCTGTATGTAGACGATGAAGAGAATAATCTTCAGGCCTTCAAAGCAACATTTAGAAGGGATTTCAAGATTTTTCTTGCTATTTCAGCTAAAGAGGGAGAAGATATTCTTGCCAAAGAAGAAATTGATCTCATCATCACGGATCAACGAATGCCGGAAAAAACCGGAGTTGAGTTTTTGGAAAGTATTATTCCAACCTACCCTAAACCCATAAGGCTTTTACTCACTGGATACACTGACATTCAAGCAGTAATCGATGCTATCAACAAAGGTCAAGTATATCATTACCTCACCAAACCTTGGGAAGAGGATTACCTTAGAACTGTAATCAAGAACGCTTATGAGGTATATGCTTTGAGAAGAGAGAACGAAAGATTAACTGAGGCATTACTAAAAGCCAACGAGCAATTGGAATTTTTACTCCGCCAAAACTTACTTTCCTAATTAATAGCGAGCAGCGAGCAAAAGCTGTAGCTCCTTGTGATTCAACCCAAACTTGCGGGCCAAAAAGGCATTGGTAAGACTACCTCTGTAAGTGTACACTCCTCTAAGGA
>CAYTXN010000574.1:0-1967 GCA_964441195.1 uncultured Limnohabitans sp. | reverse complement strand
GTCCATGCCAAAAATGAAAGAACTCTAGTGTTACCTGAACCGTTATCGTAATCGAAATTTCTTGGAATTATAATTGCAGTTAAAGTCAGTGCCGTCCCACCTCCAAGAAAAATCCAGCCCGCCTTGTATTGCGTGTCACTTTTTTGGATTAGGTCCAATTGCAGCGGTGAAGGTTCCGCGTTTTGCCCGATGGACTCAGTGCAGATACTCAACAGTATCAGGGATAAAAATAAGTACTTCATCGTTTCTGAGAATTAAGCGGTATGGAAATACTCCAAGTTGGATAAGTTATTTGTGAAAGGCCACTCGAACTAGGTGTGGCCAGTCTGGTGGTTCCAATGCCAAGTTTCGCTGCTTTTCTTCCGTTTGAGGCAGAACTGACTAAGACAGGAATGCTGACCAGTGTCGAAATACTTCCTGCAACCAGGAAAAATGCGCTTGCACCGCCGGCGAAATTACTTCCACTGTTCCATGCCGTTCCAAAAAGTATAGTACCCAATATGACTGATCCTACACCAGAGCCTAACATGATTAACCCTGTTTTTTTCTGTTTTTCACTTTGACGGAGGTATTCCTCCATCAATATTTTATTTTCTTGAGCCTGGATTCTTGGAAGGAAAAGCAAGAAGGCGACGATTACAAGGAAAAATTTACTCATTTGTTTTTTTAATAGATAGACTATGAATTCAATGATGCATTAAGATATTCCCTTTTTGTTAAAGGAGCTACTCAAAACTAATTTTTATTAGTATTTATATATCAATGCCTTTTACCATTATTCCAACCAAGATCGGCATGCTGAAAACGAGCAAAAGTTCCTATCCGAAGATCCAAACAAGGGACTTGGGAACGGTGACTAAATTCACAGAATCACCTTTTCGATTTTTGAAAAAGAAAACGGCAGGATAAATAGATAGTAATTCAATGGCTAAAGACAAGCCTAACTTGAGATGAAAAACCGATTTTTCGGAATAGAATTCGGTGGGTTTTCCATACCCTCCAAGCCTAAGCGTCATTCCTGCCTCAAGCAGGGAAAGTGCCGCAAGCCCGTAGATTCCATTGTTTTTGGAAACCTGTCAATTTCTTTTTTAGAAAGGGTTGATATTATCAATAGATGCTCCGACACCAAAGTGCCCCCAACCACAAAAATGCTGGCGAAATGAAATTAGTGAAGTAGAAGTCCGATTGTCATTTTTTGGGGATTAAAAGGTGGATTTCCAATTAAAATAAGATCTTATTAGGCTAAATGACAAATTAATAGTAGATAGTTCTGTGATTCGTGAAAAATAGTTAACTTCTAAAGTTTTTTAACATAGCCCCCTGTTGATCATATGCCGGCACAAACATTGGAATTGATTTTAGCAAGGCAGTTTGGCGATAGCCTTGGAATGCCCTGCTTTTTGGTAGATCCTGAGGGGAACTTGCTCTTTTACAATGAAGCAGCCGAGACTATTTTTGGATTACGTTTTGGGGAGACAGGTGGTATGAGATTGGAAGAGTGGGCCACAGTTTTCACGCCTACGGACAGTGATGGTAATCCAATAGTCCCTGAGGACTTGCCTTTAGTTAAGACAATAACCACTAAGAGTCCTGCATTTGGATCGTTTTATATCAATAGTCTCAAGGGTGATCGGATTCATATCACCGTTTCGTCCTTTCCGATTATGGGGAGGCCTAATCGATTTTTGGGCTCAATGGCTATGTTTTGGAAAACGGACGCATTATGAAGGTGAAAGTTTGGGGATGCAGAGGATCCCTCCCGGCTCCCGGGCCAGAAAACGCCATATATGGAGGAAATACTTCCTGCATCCAAGTCACACACGGGGATACTTGCATTGTACTTGATGGTGGATCGGGAATTCTTAGACTTGGAAAATATCTCAGTCCGGATATTAGGGAAATTCACGTGCTCTTATCTCATCTTCATATGGACCATACGATGGGACTGGGCTTTTTCACTCCTTTAT
>CAYTXN010000573.1:0-1976 GCA_964441195.1 uncultured Limnohabitans sp. | reverse complement strand
TCTTGAACTTGACCCATCATAATCATTTGGCCACTGCCATTTACAAGCAAGGTCTTTTGCATCTCATTTCCACCTACAGAGGTAGATTGCATCATTCGGGAGTTTTCAGAATCCGCAATTGTTTTTATCAAAATAGCCTGACCTTTAAAATCAGCTTCAGCTGTCATACTGGCATTTTTAATTGCTTTGACTTTGTCTTCACCTCCAACAGCTTTGATGTAGTTGGCAATGATTGTTTCAGGATCATTCTCAAGCATCACTATAGGATCGCCAGAAGGACTAACTGTGGCTGCTAATAATTCGCCTTGAAAAGCTGCCATTAAGAGTGCAGCAACCAAAAGTGATTTGATTTTCATATTAAATAAATTAAGGTTTTAAATAAAAATGGGGGAAGAGTTTTCCCCCAGTAAATTGAATTAGTTTACATCCTCATCGGTAACTGGAACATTCAGTTCCATTGAAGTGACTTTTGCTTCCAAGGGAACGGGAATGGCTGGAGACTTGATCGTCCAAGCCATAGGGAGCAGTACACCGTCTTTAGCTTGATAGTCCGAATAAAACGTATCCCCTGATGCAGGGTTTTCATATTTGATTTTCAAACCAGAATCCTGAGCATAATAGTTTATCAATTTTGCCCCTGAGGCTGTCGCAATAATTACTTTATATGCAGGTGTTCCATCTACATCTTTCAAACCGTCAAAAGTAAGGGTATAGTCATTTTCCTGATAAATTGCCTCGGGGAAAAGAAATGAATTCAGCTTTGCCTCCGAAAGTTGTGCTTCAGTCATTTCCATAGCATTACCTTGAACGGATATGGAGCCTTTCCCATTCACCAGTGAGGTTTTTTGCATCACATTTCCCCCCACAGAAAGTTTTTGTCCATATCTGCCATTTTGAGAGTCATAAACGAATGCTAAATTCAAAGCAGTGCCCATCACATCTGCATCCATAGAAATTTTGGCAGTTTTGATCGCTTTTACTTTTTCAATTCCTCCAATTGCTGTCAAGTAAGTTTCAAGCACTTTCTCCGCTGTCATATCTGCATCAGCCGTCAATTCTTTTGCCGGCATCCCCATGTTGTCATACATGGTAACTTCGCCGAATTGAGCCAGTTTTTCTTTGATCTCTGCACCATTACCCACAGTAGTGATGATAAACTTATCAGGTTCAATCAAACGCTTGGCTGTTGCATTGATATCTTCGACAGTCAATGCATTCAGCTTTTGAAGGTAGGTCGCGTAGTAATCCTTTGGTAGGTTATACCGATCAGTATTTAAAGCAAAACTTGCGACAGTAGATGGTTGCTCCAGTGACCTACCAAAGCTTCCCGAAAGGTCTGCTTTCGCTAATGCAAGTTCTTCTTCGGTCACACCGTTTTCTACCAGATTTTGAATCTCATGAATAAACTCATAGACTGCAGAATCAGTCACTTCTGTTCTTACAGAAGCGTTTGCTGAAATAGTCGCTACCAATTTATCCGCTCCAATGGAAGAATAAGCTCCATAAGTGTAGCCTTTGTCTTCCCGAAGATTCATAAACAATCTGGATGTAAAACCTCCACCCAAGATCTGATTTAACAATCGGCTTGAAATGTAATCCTCGTCGCCAATCTTCATTTTTACAGGTTGAGTTAAATTGATTACCGACTGGACAGAAGAACTTCTGTCTACCAAAGCAACGGCTCTTTTGGAAGCACGCTCAGGCATTGGATAGGTGTATTTTGGAACATCGCCTTGTTTCCAATCTCCAAAATATTGCTTCACCACCTTTTCAGCTTCTGCCTTATCCATATCTCCCACAATGGCGAGATAGGCAATATTTGGTTTGAAATAAGTCGCATAGTACTTTTTGACATCTTCCACTTCTATATTATTAATCGTGGTTTCATTGGAGGATTCACCATATGGGTGATTTTTCCCAAATAAAACTGCTCTGGAAAGCCTTCCTGAAATGGCATTCGGATTATCCTTACTCTG
>CAYTXN010000572.1:0-1988 GCA_964441195.1 uncultured Limnohabitans sp. | reverse complement strand
CTGCATCTGGAATGGGGGGAAGTTGGAACTGGAAACCTGTGCCGGAAGGTGCATACTATGAACCGAGCTATGTGAGTACAGCCAGATCTCTCAGTGAAGTGATGCATCGGAACACTCAATTGCAAGTGATGGTGGCCAACGGCTATTATGATCTGATCACGCCTTTTTTTGATGCGGAGTTTACTTTTGCAAGACATGATTTTCCCCAGGATCGAATCCAAATGACCTACTACGAAGCAGGTCACATGATGTACAATCGTCAGGAGGACTTTGATGCGCTGGCTAGGGATGTGCGGAAGTTTTTGGAGGGGATTTTGAAATAAATTGTCATGTAGGGAACAAATCCTGCATCTATTAGCCTTACCAACTAAAAATAGCTAAAAATGGAAATGCCAAATTTCAACCCTGAAGAAGTAACCAAAATCATCCGTGGACGCCGTTCCATATTTGCAGCGCAATTCAAAGAAAACGATCCTGTGGATGATTCAATCATTGAAGAAATGCTGGAAAACGCCAATTGGGCCCCTACTCATAAGTTGACTCAGCCTTGGAGATTCATCGTCTATACCGGTGGAGGTTTGAAAAAATTCGCGGATTACCAAGCTGAGATGTACAAAATGAGAGCTGAGAAAAACGGCACCAACTTCATCGAAGCCACTTTTCAGAAATTCAAAGAAATGCCACTGAAAGCTTCTCACGTGATCGCAATCTTAATGAAGCGTACGGAAGGTTCGGGCATTCCAGTAATGGAAGAAATTGCCGCCACAGCCATGGCAGTTCAAAACATGTATCTCACCGCCTGTGCGCATGGATTGGCATGCTACTGGGGAACTGGTGGACCGACTTTCTGGGGAGAAGCCAGAGAAGATTTCGGACTGGAAGGGGAAGATATGCTGATGGGCTTCTTCTACGTCGCCAAACCAGCCACTGACACTTGGCCAGCAGGTAAGCGCGAACCAATTGTGGATAAAGTTGGCTGGATTAGGGAGTAAGGTTATTCGTAAAAAGGGAGGCGGAATCCTCCCATTACTTTTGATTTACGAAGTACGATTTACGAGGTAAGGTGGTATTTCAAGCTCCATGCTAGTTTTAATCGACAGGAGTCCTGAAATCTTTCAATCTTTCAATCTTTCAATTTTCCAATCTCCCAACTTCCTCCCCAACCCAAAATACCCCACTCCCCAAAATCTCCGTAATCCCCTCCGGTACTTCTACTTGAGTTAAGTAAATCAGGGGCAGCATCAACTTACCATTTTCATTGGAGATTTCTACGGGCATTCCTTCTCGTCCTAGGATCTG
The DNA here is from genome assembly GCA_964441195.1 of uncultured Limnohabitans sp. GTDB lineage: Bacteria > Bacteroidota > Bacteroidia > Cytophagales > Cyclobacteriaceae > Algoriphagus. Next base: position 689 of record CAYTXN010000572.1, on the reverse strand, counting down.
AATTGTGCTTTCGGCAAACCACTTTTTGAATTTTCCGCTTTTGACCGGGTAGTACTTCCAACCGGCATCCATAATTGTCAGGTCAAACAAATCCAGCTTTCCTTCCAAATCCATACAAGTCAGATGCGAAACTCCGACTAAATGCGCTGCCGGATGCTTGGTTGCTAAAAGGTATTGCAATCCTTCGTCTAGCGTATTTTCTAGGGAAGCTGTGAGGAATTTGACCGGATATTGTTCCTCCAGCAGATGAAGATTTTCTTTTTGAAAGGTTTCCGTGGCGAGAATCACGTCGATTTTTATACCCCAACTCAGCACGGTATCCAAGCATTCCTGCCAAACCAAAACTGTCGGCACCCACTCCAAAAGCGGTGAAACGCTATCGAAATTCAGTGCCTCAGTATTTAGAATGAACACTGCCGGCTCCTGTTGTTCCTTGACAAAATGATGGCTTGACATCAGCTCCAGAGTTTTTGGTAGAAGTTGAATACGTTTTCAGAAGCCAGTTTCTTGAGTTGCGATTCACTCAGGGTTTTGCTCAAGGATTCTAAAATCGATGGATATTTTCCGGCATTTTCGGCCAAAGGGAAATAAAACGGTTGCCTGCTCTGATCGGGGAAATTCTTGGTATAGAAAAAATCAGCGCCGAAGCAGATTGCATCTTCACTCATTTTATTTCCATGCAAAATATG
>CAYTXN010000571.1:0-1995 GCA_964441195.1 uncultured Limnohabitans sp. | reverse complement strand
TGAAGATGAGATAAAAGCACGTGGATTTCCCGAATATCCGGACTGAGATACTTCCCAAGACGAAGAATTCCTGAGCCTCCATCCAGAATGATACACGAATCGCCCTGTGTGACTTGAATACAGGAAGTATTTCCACCATAGGTTGCATTTTCTGGACCCGGGGCAGGTAGAGAACCACGGCATCCCCAAACTTTCACCTTCATAGTTCTTCGGTTTTCCAAAACATTGCCATAGAACCCAAAAATCTGTTTGGCCTCCCCATAATGGGAAAGGACGAAACAGTAATGTGAATCCTTTCACCTTTAAGGCTGTCAATATAAAATGATCCAAAAGCGGGACTTTTGGTGGTGATCGTCTTAACCAAAGGCAAATCCTCAGGGACTATTAAATTACCTTCACTATCGGTTGGAGTAAAAACTGAGGCCCACTCCTCTACTCTCATACCACCTGTCTCACCAAAGCGCAAACCAAAAATACTTTCGGCTGCTTCATTATAAAAAAGCAAATTACCATCAGGATCTACCAAAAAACAGGGCATTCCAAGGCTATCTCCAAATTGCCTTGCCAAAATCAATTCCAAAGGTTGCGCGGGCATATGATTTACAGGGGCTTCGTTAAAAATCCCAAGAAGTTAACTATTTTTCATGAATGACAGAACTATCTACAAGTTTTTTATGAAATAACCTATTTTAGCTTTGTCTAACATGAAAAATCAACTTTTAATCTCGAAAAATGACAATAGAACTCTTGCTCCGTTACTTTCACTTTGCCAGCATTTTTGTGATAGTGGGAACATTAGTTTCAGAGCATCTACTTTTAGAACCAGTCCTAAGCAAAAGAAAAATCGATCGCCTCTCAAAAATTGATGGGATATATGGGCTTTCGGTCCTTTCTCTCCTAGCAGCAGGCTTGACATTATGGCTTGGAGGATATGGAAAACCCACTGTTTTTTATTCAGAAAATCCAGTTTTCCATTTCAAGCTGACCTTGATTGCAATTATAGGCTTACTATCAATCTATCCCACAGTCTTCTTTACCAAAAATCTAAAGGGAGATCCGGATGACTTGATATCCATTCCCAAATCCATTTTTTGGATGATTAGGTTCGAGCTTCTTATCGTTTTCTTGATTCCAATTCTTGCAGGATTGATGGCTAAGGGGATTGGTCTTTAATTAAGATGTAATTAAAAAATAGTTTTGAGTAGTTCATTTAGAAAACTTGGAATAACTTATTGCATCATTGATTTCATTGTCTTACCGTTTAAAATTAGATGAATAAAGTTATCCTGGTAATTGTCGCCTTTTTGCTTTTCCTTCCAAGGACACAAGCCCAACAAAGTCAAGAAAACAAAATTTTGATTGAGGAATACCTCCGTCAAAGTGAGAAACAGAAAAAAACAGGATTAATCATGTTAGGTGCAGGTGCCGGATCAGTCCTTTTAGGCACTGTCCTTTTTGGAACCTCTTGGAATAGTGGAAGCAATCTCGCTGGAGGCGCCGGCATTTTTCTATTTACTGCCGGAAGTATTTCGACACTTATCAGCATTCCGATCCTTGTCAGCTCTGCCTCAAATGGTAGAAAAGCAGCGAAACTTGGTATTGGCACGACCCAATTAACAGCTCCTAATTCGAGGGAAGGAGGCCAAAAAACTTATCCATCTTGGATAATTTCCATTCCGCTAACTTCTCAGAAACCATGAAATCGAGCCTACTTGATATGAAATATTTATTTTTCTTTTTTATGCTGTTGAGTCTCAGTTTTAAGGGTCTCGGGCAAAACGTGGAACCTTCATCACTGCAATTGGACCTACTCCAAAAAAGTGATACTCAATACAAGGCAGGCTGGATTTTTCTGGGAGGTGGGACGGCACTGACTTTAACTTCAATTATAATTCCAAGAAATTTCGATTACGACAACGGTTCAAACAACACCAGAGTTATTTCATTTTTGGCATGGACAGGTGTTTTATCTATTAGCACTAGCATTCCCCTTTT
>CAYTXN010000570.1:0-1997 GCA_964441195.1 uncultured Limnohabitans sp. | reverse complement strand
TACCAAACATCCTTCTTGATCACGCAGTCTACAAGATTCAAAGCTGCAGCAGCGGGTGCGCCTCTGACAAACATGATCTCGATGTATGACTTGATCTACTGGAATTCCGGTGGAGGAAATATGTCCATCTTCGAGGCTTCGCAGGGAAGATTCTTAGGCGGGCCTTGGGAAAACTGGGATGCTTACGAGCGAAACAGCCCGATCTATCATGTGAAAAATGTGCAGACTCCGCTCCTTTTACTTCACAATGACAAAGACGGCGCAGTCGACTTTACCCAAGGGGTCGAATATTACAATGCACTAAGAAGATTGAAAAAACCAGTGATCATGGTTCAGTATCTGGGAGAAAATCACGGACTCGGCAAACTCGAAAACCGCAAGGACTACAGCGTTCGAATGATGGAATTCTTTGATCATCACTTGAAAGGTCAGCCTGCTCCTGAATGGATGAGCAAAGGAGTTCCAAGGTTGAAATTGGGTGAGCACTTGGAGGAAAGAGCCTTTTAGAAAGTGAGAAGGATGAAAAATCCCCCGATTCACATAAATCGGGGGATTTTTTAGTTTAGATTAATCCAGCTGCCTCCAGTTCTTTTTTAAGACTATGATAGGCTCTGAGTTTGTCCTCTAAAAGCAACTTTTCATCATCAATTTTAGATGATGATTTAGGTTCCGAAGGATGGTCAGTTTCTATCACTTCTACAAAGAAATGCTCTCCTATTTGCAATTCTTGAGAAACCCATAAAAGTTCTTTTGATTCAATCTCGTCTCTTCCTCTCAATTGAAGGTGGATGAAATCATTTTTATTATTGCTTACTCTTGTGAACATTAAAGATACCACGCCTTGATCAAGAGCCGCATTTACAATTTGGTTTTCGATTTTGAGTCTAAATCCAATCATAATTATATAGACTAGTTTCAAATTTATTTTGAGAAGAATCTTATGTTAAAATTCTTAGAGGATCCTATTTCTTCTTTGATCCTGTATTGTGTCGTATTTTTTTCCATATTCTCTCCAGAAAATTCGAGAGTTAATTGTTACTCTTTTACATATTCAGTGTTTTTTTCAAACCTCATGTCTCCTCTTTTGCTATTCTTAAAAATTAAAGATATAATTATAAACAGAAAATATCACCCTTTAATCAGCTTACTAAATGGAGTTTTTAGCCGAAATGGAGCCTTCGCTCAGAGCACTTTGGTACATCGCGTTACCAACTTCTTTTATTTTTCTGCTCCAAACTATTATGACCTTCATTGGGTCGGATTCCCCGTCTGGTATCAATGCTGATTTTGATGGAAACTTAGAAGGTGTAGAAGCTCCAATGCAGCTTTTTACGCTTCGAAACCTGATCAACTTTCTGCTTGGATTCAGTTGGACAGGAATTACATTTTACTACTCAATCTCAAACTACTTCATATTAATCATCATCTCCACACTAGTCGGACTAGGGTTTGTTTGGATTTTCTTTTTCATCATCAAGCAAATCCAAAAACTCGCCGAAGACAATACCTTCCAACTGGAGCATGCCCTTCAAAAAACCGGAACAGTTTACCTTTCAATTCCTGAACACAAGCAAGGCGTTGGCAAAATTGCAATCAGCGTCAAGGGTTCCCAAAAAGAACTAAGTGCAATTTCTCTCGGTGACCGAATCGAAACTGGCTCCGCTATCAAAGTGATAGGAGTCGAAGGAAGCAATCTTTTAATCGTAGAAAAAATCTAAATCAACCCTTTTTATGGATCCTCTAATTTTAATTCTGGCGGGAGCTTTTGTCGTCTTTGTAACGATCATAGCCTTAGTTTCGCGCTACAAGCGCTGTCCTTCTGACAAAATTCTCGTCGTCTACGGTAAGACGGGAGGAACCTCGGCTAAGTGTATCCACGGTGGTGGTGCTTTTATCTGGCCGGTAATTCAGGATTACGCCTATTTGGACCTCAAGCCAATCTCTATTGAGGCCAATTTGACCAATGCCCTTTCCCGTCAAAATATCCGTGTGGATGT
>CAYTXN010000569.1:0-1999 GCA_964441195.1 uncultured Limnohabitans sp. | reverse complement strand
GCAAGAAACGGAAATCGAACTTCCCAAGAGGAAAAACTTCAGAAATCCAGATGAACTCATGGCTCCTGCAGCCGAAACAGTTCACAATCCCAATCGTAAAAAGCCTTTCGTAAGTCCTCGTGAATTTGACGGAGTAATCGAAAATGAAGGCGTACTGGAAATGATGCAGGAAGGCTACGGATTCCTCCGTTCCCTTGATTACAACTACCTCGCTTCACCAGATGATATTTATGTATCTCCTAGTCAGGTAAAGCTTTTTGGACTGAAAACCGGTGATCATATCAAAGGCTCCATCCGACCTCCTAAAGAAGGAGAAAAGTATTTTGCACTTCTGAAAATTGGAACCGTCAACGGAAAGACTACAGATGAAATCCGTGACAGAGTTCCATTTGAATACCTGACTCCCCTTTTCCCTGAAGAAAGATTAAATCTTTCCACTAAAGCAGACGGATACTCTACACGTATATTGGATCTCTTTGCTCCAATCGGAAAAGGACAGCGTGGAATGATCGTAGCACAGCCAAAGACCGGTAAAACCGTCTTACTTCAGCAGATCGCCAATGCCATCACAAAAAATCACCCGGAAGTCCACTTGATGATCCTGTTGATCGACGAGCGTCCGGAAGAAGTAACAGACATGGCGCGCTCGGTAAATGCAGAGGTGATTTCCTCCACATTTGATGAGACAGCTGATCGACACGTCAAAGTTTCAAATATCGTCTTGGAGAAAGCTAAGCGAATGGTGGAAGTCGGACATGATGTCGTGATCCTATTGGATTCAATTACCCGACTTGCAAGAGCACACAATACAGTTGTACCTAGCTCTGGAAAGATTCTTTCCGGTGGTGTGGATGCCAATGCCCTTCATAAGCCAAAGCGTTTCTTCGGTGCGGCAAGAAATGTAGAAAACGGAGGTTCATTAACCATCATCGCTACTGCATTGGTGGAAACAGGTTCTAAGATGGACGAAGTGATCTTTGAAGAATTCAAAGGAACTGGTAACATGGAACTTGCCCTTGACCGTAAGCTGGCCAATAGAAGAATCTATCCTGCCATTGATGTCTTAGGTTCTGGTACACGTCGTGAAGACTTGCTAATGGACAAAGAAGAGATGCAGCGCGTATGGATCCTAAGAAAACTCATGAGCGATATGAACTCACAGGAGTCTATGGAATTCTTGCTGAATAGAATGAAAGGAACCCGAGACAATGCTGAGTTTTTGATCAGTATGAACGGATAAAAAAATTTACTTGGAAAAGTTAACTGTAACCCCGGCTGAAAAGTCGGGGTTCTTTTTTTCGGGATATTTAATAACAGATATCAGTTAAATATTTAGGCAGACACAATTATCTGATTTTAATAAAAATTAATCTTGTTTTATTTATAAATAAGAGAATCGGTTGATTATTAATGATATGATTGTGATTATTTGATTTTTCTCACTTTTGTATCTTATTTGATTTATTGTGTATTTCAAATACATGTTTTTGTATATTTTTGCATTGAACAAAATCACCCATTCTGTTCAAGAATAATTTCAATCAAACAAGCCACTCCCAATTGATGTATTGTTTGTTGAAATAATCCAGTAAGAAGAAGTCAAACTTTATTCGGCCAATCCCTACGTATCTGTTTGATTTGAAACGAAAAAATAATTTCCCAAGAAGAATCATAGGAAAATCAAAAATTAATCTGGTATACTAATTGCATACTTTTGTAAATTAACTGCATCTTTGCAGATGAGTTGAGTCAAAATTCAAAGTATCACCCTACATCGAATGAATTTTCTTAGTTGGCTAACTACAGCTAGTATTAAGTTGAATTTATGGATTAATTTCCTAGGCATTTGCGTCCTTTATACTTTGATTTTTTCAGGACCAGTAAAAGCTCAAACATTTAGCACCCCAGGCCCCATCACCTTTACTGTTCCTAACTTTTCAGGTTCCCTTGATCCTGGAGATTTGGTAATTGTTGATATTGATTTAATTATCGTAGGTGC
>CAYTXN010000568.1:0-2001 GCA_964441195.1 uncultured Limnohabitans sp. | reverse complement strand
AATAAGAATAAGATATGTCTTCGACAAAATTTGACTTGATCGTGCTGGGAAGCGGACCAGGAGGCTATGTGGCTGCAATTCGTGCTTCTCAACTCGGACTGAAAACTGCTATAGTGGAAGCTGCCGAGTTAGGCGGTATTTGCCTCAACTGGGGCTGTATCCCAACCAAAGCTTTGCTGAAAAGCGCACAGGTTTTTGAATACATCAATCATGCTTCAGACTACGGAATCACTGTTAAAGGTGCCGAAGCAGACTTTACTGGAATGGTAAAAAGAAGCCGAGGTGTAGCTGATGGCATGAGTAAGGGCGTTCAGTTTTTGATGAAGAAAAACAAAATCGAAATCATCACCGGTTGGGGCAAAATCCAGCCTGGCAAGAAAGTGGAAGTCGAGGATAAAGAAGGGAAAAAGACAGTTTACGCTGCTGAAAACATCATCATCGCTACCGGAGCCCGTTCTCGAGAGCTTCCTTCAATGAAAATTGACGACAAAAAAATCATCGGCTACCGAAAAGCAATGACCCTCGAAAAACAGCCAAAAACAATGGTTGTCGTAGGTTCAGGAGCTATCGGAGTCGAGTTTGCATACTTCTATAATTCTATCGGCACCAAAGTGACCATCGTAGAATACCTGGATCGCATCGTCCCTGTGGAGGATGTGGAAGTGTCGAAAGCTTTGGAGAAAATCTACAAAAAAGCAGGCATGACTATTATGACTTCCTCTGAAGTAACGGCTGTTGACACCAAAGGAACCGGTTGCAAAGTGACTGTGAAAACCGCTAAAGGCGAGGAAACACTGGAATGTGACGTAGTACTTTCTGCAGCCGGTGTAGTTTCCAACTTGGAAAATATCGGCTTGGAAGATGTCGGAATCCTTGTGGATAAAGATAAAATAAAAGTTGACGAATACTACAAAACCAATATGCCGGGCTATTATGCCATCGGGGATGTGGTGCCGGGACCGGCTTTGGCACACGTAGCTTCTGCAGAAGGCATTACTTGCGTTGAGAAAATTGCAGGTCATCATCCAGAACCAATCAATTATAATAACATCCCGGGCTGTACCTATTGCTCTCCTGAAATTGCCTCTGTAGGTTATACTGAAGCCAAAGCAGTAGAAGCTGGATATGAGGTCAAGGTGGGTAAATTCCCATTCTCAGCTTCAGGAAAAGCTTCGGCAGCAGGAGCGAAAGACGGATTCGTGAAATTGGTTTTTGATAAAAAATATGGAGAGCTCCTCGGTGCTCACATGATTGGAGCCAACGTAACAGAGATGATTGCCGAGATTGTCGCCATCCGCAAACTGGAAACTACTGGGCATGATTTGATTAAAACCATCCACCCGCACCCAACTATGTCGGAGGCAATTATGGAAGCGGCGGCAGCTGCATATGATGAGGTAATTCACCTTTAATCAAAAATAAAAGGACACCAAGCTTAAACATTCGGCTTGGTGTTCTATTTTTAAGAGTATTCCACTTCAACCCATTGACTTTTGCAGGAAGAACAACTTATCGAAGGCCTTAGAGCCAGAGACCGGAAAACAACGGAATACCTCTATGAAAAATATTCACGAGCGTTGTTTTCGGTAATTTCCAGAATAATCTCTGATCATGACATCGCGGAGGAGGTTTTCCATGATGCTTTCATCAAAATCACACGAAAAATTGACTCATACGAAGAGTCAAAAGGCCGCTTATATACATGGATGGCCAATATTTGCCGCAATTCAGCCATTGATAAACTTCGCTCCAAAGAAATTTCTCAATCCGGTAAGACCAACGGAATTGATGACTTCGTATATGGACTTGAAAGTCAGTCAGGAACCATGGAGCAGATAGAAGGGATAGGGGTTAGAGAGTTGATCAATAACTTAAACGAAGATCAACGATTCATCATCGATCACATTTATTTCAAAGGGTATACGCATTCGGAGGTCTCGGAGGAATATGGCATTCCTCTGGGCACAGTCAAATCCCGTGTCAGGGCTGCACTTCAAGTAT
>CAYTXN010000567.1:0-2005 GCA_964441195.1 uncultured Limnohabitans sp. | reverse complement strand
TATTTCAGGTTGATTTCATTCAATCCTTTCTCCTTTTCATACTCAGATAGTCTTTCAAAAATGATGGATCCTTCCTCGGAGAGATTAAAGATCTTATTTTCGGAACGGTATTGCTCAAGTTGATTTTCAGAACCTCGCAAAGAGTCTGTGATTCCACTGAGTTGTTGATCAATAAAATCAATGGTATTCTCAGCGGTCCTGTTTTTATCATCCAATTCCCGCTGCAAATAGGTTTCCATCAATTTATTGAGGTAATCCTCCCCCATTCTTCTTAATGGGGTCTCAAGGCTTAATGTGACAATTGAACTTTGTTTATTTGAAGGTGCTGCCTGAAGATCTTCCCTGAAAGTAAGTGCCATACTTGGGGTATCCATCAGCTTGAAGTAAAAAACTTCATCCGGCAGGGAAGACACTTTTTCCACCTTAAATTCAAAGAACTCCCCTTTTATTAAATCTCCGAATCTATAGATCCCTTCTTTAAAATTTAGCTCATCTAATTTGGTTTTGTAATAGGGGTCTTTGGGGTTGAAAACGGAAAATTCATCTTCCTCTACGCTTAATTGAAAGCTATTTTCATCGATGACTTCTACTTTGAAAAGTCCACCAACCACTTGAGATTTTGACCAATCCACATTTACAAAAATTGGGAAATTACTATATGCTTCCGTATTCTTTAAAAAATCTTCTTTGTAATAGCGAACATTGAAATTGAGTTGATCAAGTGTCGCTTGGGCTAGAGAAAAAGACTTTAGTATTCCGATTTCATTTTCAATATTGCTTTTCCCCTGAAGGCCTAATAGTCCAGCTGATTCAAACAAATCAGCACCTAAAGCGGTGTTTTCATCTTCAACGATTACAGTAGATTCAACCTTATAAACCGGAGTTGTGAATCTATTGAAAAAATATGCAGCCAATAAACCTGCAAAGGCAAATACCACAATTAGTGGCCAATATTGCAGGTAATTGAAAAGAATTACTTTTAAATCAATCTCATCTTCCTGATTGACCATAAAAGGGGATTGCTGGGTTTGATTTACTTGAGGAGAATTAGGATACATTGTTATCGGGTAGCAACATTGATGATTAGGACTGCTGCTGTAATTGCAGATATAATTAAGGCTAAGGATTGAGCGGCATTTTCGCCGGCACCTATTTCACGAACTTTCATCGGCTCAGCATAAATCTGATCATTGGGTTGTATGAAATAATAAGGCGAGCGGATGAGTTGGCGGTCGTTTAGGTTTAGACGATGTAGTTTGGTTCCTTCCGGATATTGACGGATCAGCAAAATTTCATCTCGTTTTGAAATGTTGGTCAAGTCACCCGCATTGGCGATTGCTTCAAAAATGGTCATTCTGTCCTGAAGTACTACAAATTTACCTGGTCTTCTGAACTCACCCAAAGCCGAGTATCGAATGCCTCCAAGTTTCACTTTGACATATACTTCTGTGGTGACGTATTGTTTGAGTTGGGATTCGATTTGAATTCGTGCCTCTTCCAGTGTTTTATCTTTGACTTTGATAGCACCTACAATAGGCAATCGGATTTCGCCCTCTTTGTCTACTGTATACCCAGTCATGTAATAAATGTCTCCACCACTTTGACCAGCCACCTGCATTTGTTGATTATTTCCTTGAGCGGACTTGTTATTAAATCCATTCAACAGCAAATCTTCAACAGTCTGAATATTGACATCGATGATGTCATTGTATTGAAGTTTGTATTCCGGAATTTCGTAGGAAATCAGTTCGTCCTCAGGTATTGTCTGATTACCCTCAAGATTTTGCAGGTAAATTATTTTTTCATTGGAAACACAGGCTATCGAACTCAAAAAAAGGAGTCCTAAACTTAGTATACTTGTGAGCTTTCGCATAAAGAAATTTTAATAGTCGATCTCAAAAACTGGGCAAACTTAAATATTTTCCTTAAAAAAGTCGGATTATTTATTGATTTGGAAATAATGGAGCGGGATGACTGATGTGTTAAGAGTTAAGAGTTAAGGGTT
>CAYTXN010000566.1:0-2024 GCA_964441195.1 uncultured Limnohabitans sp. | reverse complement strand
TTTAATTGCCGGGAGTAAAGAAAAAGCACTATCGGGTCCTGAACAAATTGTCATTTCTGCATCTGCAGCCACCAAATATTTTGGTAGCCTGAGTTATGATGAGGTAATCGGAAAGCAACTACTAATTGGAAGCAACAATCCGATTCCAAGACAAATTGCAGCTGTGATAGAGGACATTCCCGAACAGTCTCACTTGGACTTCGATATGCTAGTTTTTGAGCCTAATATGCATCAGGAGATTTTTCTTATGGACAATTGGAGCTGGCCGATCTTGTATACCTACGCCAAATTTCCTCAGGAAAAGCTGGAAATAGTTAAAGGCAAGCTTGATCAATTAGTTGCCAACTATGCACTTCCATCTCTGGCAAATGAATCTGAAAATTCGGATTACAACCTGAAAGTGATGCCTGTGAAAGATATTCACTTACAGTCGCATCTGCTCCGCGAGCTCAAACCAAACAGCTATGAGAGCTATGTCTACCTCTTTGGATTAGTTGGTATTTTCGTATTGCTTTTAGCCTGCATTAACTTCATGAATCTGGCCACAGCCAAAGCTGGACTTCGGACTATGGAGGTGGGAATCCGAAAAGTTATGGGTTCAGGCAAAGCCCAGCTTGTCTGGCAGTTTCTCACGGAAGCTTTTATTTTGGTTCTTATTTCAGTGATTTTTTCATTGCTGTTGGTCCAACTCTCCAATGGGATGTTTAATCAACTTTCAGGAAAGAATCTGGACTTTAATCTTCTCCAGAATCCGATGATTTTGGGAATAATTCCGATTTTGATCTTGGTTTTGACCTTGCTTTCCGGCTTTTATCCAGCATTTTACCTTTCTTCTTTCCGGCCTGTCCTGGTATTGAAAAACCAGCTAAGCATCGGTAAAAACTCACATACTTTCAGAAACGGCTTGGTGGTATTTCAATTTGTGACCACACTTACCTTGATCATTTGCACATTGGTTGTACAGCGTCAGTTGAATTTCATTCAGCAAAGTGATCCCGGTTTTTTGCGTGAGCAGCTCCTGATTATTCACAATGACGGAGAAATACAGAATAGTCAACGGGAAGATTTTATCTCCCGACTAGCTTCGAGTTCCAAAGTTCAGAACATGAGCTTTTCTACAGGTATTCCGATGGTAAATCAATTTCAGATGCGATCCTTCAATTTGCCCACGAATACGCAAGAACAGGGGATGAATTGGTATGAGGCTGATGCAAATTATTTGGAGACCTACAAATTTAACCTCTTGGATGGAAGGAATTTCGCAAGCACTTCCGGGGCTGATGTAGGGAAAGTGATTATCAATGAAAAAGCAGCTCAGGTACTCGGGATCAGTGAAAATCCTGTCGGACAACTGATTGTCAAAAACCGTGGAGCAAATGATGAAGCAACGCTGGAAGTCATCGGCTTGGTGGCAGATTTCAACTTCGAATCGTATCGAAATAAAATCAAACCATTGGTGATTGAATACCTACACGATTATTTCCTGAGAGATTATATTTCAGTTCGTATGCAAGGGGATGACATGAGAGCAGGAATTGAGGAACTTCAGGTTGCTTGGAAATTGTACGAGCCAAGAGTGCCGATGAATTACACGTTTTTAGATGAGGATTTTGGCAAAATGTATCTTTCTGAAATGAGAATGCAAGGTCTTCTCAGAGCCCTTGCCTTGATTTCTATTGCAATCGCGGTATTGGGCCTTTTTGGACTGACTTCCTTTACTGCACATCTCAGAACCAAAGAGATTGGAATCAGAAAGATTTTTGGCGCCTCAATGGCAGAGATTTTCATCATGCTTTCTAAATCATATCTAAGACTTATCCTGATTGCGATTGTGATTTCAGTTCCGCTTGCTAGCTATGCAATGAACAGTTGGTTGGAAGAGTTTGCCTATCGAACAGGGGTAGAGCTCTGGGTTATTTTGCTTGCCGCTGGATCTTGTCTTGTGTTGGCTTTGGGAACTATCTTCCTCCAATCCTATAAAAGCTTGCAGGCGAACCCGATCAAGAGTTTGAAAAGTGAGTGAA
>CAYTXN010000565.1:0-2028 GCA_964441195.1 uncultured Limnohabitans sp. | reverse complement strand
TCGAGTGACCAATACTTTTTTGGAGCATGATCCGGGTTATTTTTTCCCCAACCGGACATTTTTGGTAATTTTAGGCCAAAGTACCCCACCTTATCCTTTTTTTCAAACCACATTAAATTTTAAACCTACCATGCGCAAGAAAATCGTTGCCGGCAACTGGAAGATGAACATGACCTTCGATGAAGGACAAAAACTCACTTCCGAAATTGTAAATATGTACAAGGATGAAGCTGTGAAAGATGTCATTGCCGTCCTGAATCCCCCATTTCCACATATTTTTCCTGTCAAAAAACTAATCGGTGACACTCCTGGAGTTGCTTTGGGATCTCAAAACTGTTCCGAAAAAGAAGCTGGTGCTTTCACAGGAGAAGTGTCAGCCAAAATCCTTGCTTCCTTTGGAGTTGAATATGTGATTTTGGGCCACTCTGAGCGCAGAGAATACTTCAAAGAAGACAATGAATTGCTTGCCGCAAAAGTGAAACAGGCATTGGCAAATGGACTGACACCGATTTTTTGCTGTGGTGAATCATTGGAAATTAGAATGGCGGAAACTCACGAATCCAATGTGAAGTTTCAGTTGACTGCAGCCCTTTTTGACCTAAGCCCCGAGGATATGGCAAAAGTAGTCATCGCATACGAGCCAATCTGGGCAATAGGAACCGGTAAAACAGCCACCGCTGAGCAAGCCCAAGAAATGCATGCTGCATTGAGAAGACACATCGCCTCCAAATACGGAAAAGACCTAGCTGATGGCATCTCCATTCTATATGGGGGAAGTGCAAACCCTGGCAATGCGAAGGAGCTTTTCTCCAAACCAGATGTCGACGGTGGATTAATCGGCGGAGCATCACTAAAGTCCAGAGACTTCTTGGACATCATCAAATCATTTTAATCGATACATGGATTACCTGGAGTTTAAGATTAAATGCCTGGAAGAATTTCAGGAAATCCTAATTGCTGAGCTGGCTGAAATAGGCTTCGATTCATTTCTTGAAAATGAAGATGGAATCGATGCCTATATTCTTGAATCGGAATTTAATCGTGAGAAATTCTCTGAAATTATTTCCGAATATCAAGAAGCTGGACAAATTTCCTTGACCGAGGGCGTCATGCCCAAAGTCAACTGGAACGAGGAATGGGAGAAAAACTATGACCCAATCGAGGTAGAAGATCTAGTTTATGTCAGAGCTTCCTTCCACGATTCAAAACCGGGTTTCAAGCATGAGATCGTCATCAATCCCAAAATGTCTTTTGGCACGGGACACCATGCTACTACTTATCAAATGCTCCGACATCAAGGGGAACTAGACCATACTGGAAAGAGGGTATTGGATGTAGGTTCGGGCACCGGAATCCTAGCTATTATGGCACATCTGCTTGGTGCAAGGCAAGTAGAGGCTTTCGATATCGATGATTGGTGTGTGGATAATGGAAATGAGAACTTTGACTTAAATGACCTGTCCACACGAATGGGCTTGGGAACGATTCGCGAGGTAAATCCAAGTGGATCTTTTGACATTATTCTCGCCAATATTAATAAAAATGTCCTCCTCGATGAGTTAGTTATTTATTCTGGGCTTTTGACTCCGAATGGATTTCTACTTCTGAGCGGTTTCTACACTGAAGATATTGAAGACCTAGTCAATGCTGCTGCAACGTTAGGATTAGCTCTTCAAAAGAAATCATCAAAGGATAACTGGGCGGCTTTGATTTTACAAAAAGACTAATGGCCCAAAAGGTTAAAATGTGATAATTTTTAAGATTCAAAATTGAATCCCTTCTCTAAGGTTGCAACTTAAGCTCTCTTAGATTTTCAGACCAAAAATGAATGAATTAATCATTTATGCGGTAATTTTTGTCCTGCTGATAGGCCATTGCTTATTGGCGGGAAAAATGTATCGCACTGTACATCAGGATACAAGTTTGAGCTTCAAAGCTAAAAATGATTGGAAATTGAAAGCTTTAGTGTTTCCGGGATTTTTTTGGTTTCAGTATCAAAAGGAAAAACAGTCTTAGCTTCGCAAATAA
>CAYTXN010000564.1:0-2031 GCA_964441195.1 uncultured Limnohabitans sp. | reverse complement strand
GAAAATGGAACCTCATCACACTCGGTCTTACAGCCTTTTCCTGGTTTGTATTGGGTGCATTTTTTGGATTCGGATACTGCTTTTTGACTGATTGGCATTGGGAAATAAGGGAAGAATTGGGCTACGCAAATCCCTATAATTCCTACATCCATTTTTTGATTTCAACACTGCTTCCCATCTCAGTTTCAGAGTTACTTGTTGATGTTCTGACAGGGACACTCTTTTTTTTAGCGCTTCTTATGAGTTGTATTACTAACCTGAAGGATTACAAAAAATCAAAACTTTAGCTCACTTTGTTAAGTCTAAACATTAGCAATTCTTCTATTTCAGATCAGACATGGTGATAGCAACGCCGATTGGGGTTGACCTTGTTGGGAATGGAATCATCTGCAACTGTCACTGAATACTGCTGACTGAAATTACCCATTAAAAATCAACTTAAAAGTCGTCCCCTCACCCAAGGTAGATCGGACTTGGATATTGCCTTTGTGGCGACGCATGATTTGTTTGGAGAGACTTAGACCGATGCCCGAACCTTTCTTTTTGGTGGTGAAGAAAGGAATGAAAATCTTGCCCAAGGCTTCTTCTTCGATGCCTTTGCCGGTGTCGCTCACTTCCAGGATGATCTTCCCCGCTTCGTCGATAAAGGCTCGGAGGGTAATCACCTTTTCCTCTGAGTCTTCCACCGCTTGTATGGCGTTTTGCAACAGGTTGATCATCACCTGCTCGATCTGCATCTGATCACCAAATAGTATCAGTTCCTTTGGATTTAGCTCCTTGATAAATTTGATCTCATGCGCTTCCAACTGATTTTGGAGCAAAACTTCCAATTGATCAAACAACCTTGAGATCCCGATACTACCAAATTTCGGTGTGGGAATATGTGCCAAGCTTCGGAAATCCGACACGAAACTGATCAGTCCTTCACTCCGCTTTTCGATTGTCGTGATTCCTAAGAGACAGTCCTCCATATCCGTTGGACTCAGCGGTTCGTTGTGATCCATCTTGTGTTCAATCTCGCCTTTGAGGGTTCCTGCCAAGGAAGAAATCGGTGCAATGGAATTCATAATCTCATGCGTGAGTACTTTGACGAGGTTTTGCCAGGCTTCCATTTCCTTCTCCTCGAGTTCGGATTGGATGTTTTGCAGAGAGACAAGTTTGAATTTTTCCCCGCGCATCAAGAGCTCGATCACATAAACCGAGAGTTGCATAATTCCATCTGGATGGGCGATTTTGATCAGTTCGGAGCCACCTGTGCGGAGGTTTTGGATGGCGAGATGAAGTTCTTTGTTGATGCTTTCGATCTCTCCGATGTTTTTGAGGTCGTCAACATTCAGGATTCGCTTTGCAGCAACGTTGAGGATTTGGATTTCCCCATTTTCCCCAAAAGTGATCAAGCCAATACTCAGGTGCTTGAAGACCGATCGGAAGTATTGGTAATTGGCTTCTTTTTCGGCCTGATCTTCCTTCAGCTTCGCCAAGATCGCATTGAACTCAATGTGCAGATCATCCGTCTCTGTTCCATCAAACTTGACCGGATAGAGTTGCGAATATTTGTCCTGCTTGATGTTATCGAGGAAAAGGCGCACTTTTTTGAAGGAGCTTTCTGAGTATCGCACCAAAAAAATAATCTGAAAAACCACCAAAATCAGGAAAAGGGAAATCATAAAGACTCCCCAACCGTCAATCATTGCGTAAGCAAGTAAAAACAGTGATGCTGCGACCAGTGCGATCCGGCCCAGCAGCCCAACTCTATAATCCATATTTTTCTAGTCTTCTATAAAGGGAAGCTCGGGTTAGTCCGAGTTCCTTGGCCGCTTTGGAGATGTTACCGCCGTTTTTGTCGATCGCGCGCTGAATGGTGCTTCGCTCCATGTCGTCCAGATTCAGCGTAACTGCCGTCGGTGCTTTTTCAGATGCCGGCTTTGCCGAAAGGAAAAAGAAATCCCTCGAATCCAACTCGTCTCCTTCGGCCATGATGATTGCCCGCTCGATGGCATGTTGAAGTTCACGGATATTGCCCGGCCACTG
>CAYTXN010000563.1:0-2039 GCA_964441195.1 uncultured Limnohabitans sp. | reverse complement strand
CATTTGAACTTACTCTAGGAGCGCAATGGTGTGCACAGGACGAAAGCATCGATGCTGTCATTTGCTTAGGTTGTGTCATTCAGGGCGAAACGCGTCATTTTGACTTTATCTGCGACGCTGTAGCGCATGGGATTACCAATGTCGGACTGAAGTATAACAAGCCCGTGATTTTTGGAGTTTTGACCCCAAATACTCAAAAACAAGCCATGGACCGGGCTGGCGGAAAACATGGCAACAAGGGCGACGAAGCAGCAATCACTGCCATCAAGATGCTTGGATTCTAAAAGTAGTATCAAGGAGTTAGTATCAAGTCAAAGAAACAAGATTGCTTTGTCAATTGATTTTAGCGACAATAACTATTCTTATTCAAACCTATAAATACGACCATGAAAATAATGAAATTCGGGGGCACCTCAGTGGGGCGTCCCGAGCGAATGTATCAGGTGAAGGACCTGATTACCCGAGGTGATGAACCTAAGATCGTGGTACTTTCTGCGCTTTCAGGCACCACAAATGCGCTTGTCGGAATTGGCGATGCCTTGGCCTCTGCTGATAGACCTCTGGCAAAAGAGCGAATTGACACCTTGCATGCACACTATTTGGAGTTTTATCAAGCTTTGCTGAAAAAAGCACCAACTCAAGCCAAAGCCGAAGCGATCATCAAGGAGCATTTTGAGTTTTTGAATATTTTATTGAAAATCTCCTTCAACGAGGCTATAAATCGAGATATTCTGGCTCAAGGCGAATTGCTTTCCACAAAGTTGTTTGCAACACTTTTGGAAGAATTGGAGATTCCTGCTGTATTCTTAGTGGCGCTGGACTTCATGAGTATCGATGAAAATTCCGAACCGGAATTGGGAAAAATCTCTGAAAAGCTTAGCGCGATTTTAGCTCAATATCCCAATGAAAAAATATTCATAACCCAAGGATACATCTGCAAAAACCACAAAAATGAAGTCGATAACCTCAAGCGCGGAGGCAGTGATTACACGGCTTCATTGATTGCTGCTGCAATCAAGGCGTCGGTTTGCGAGATATGGACTGATATCGACGGGATGCACAATAACGATCCGAGAATCGTAGACAGAACTCGTCCGATTGCGGAACTTTCATTTGATGAGGCAGCGGAACTTGCTTATTTCGGCGCGAAAATCCTCCACCCTGCTTCTATTTGGCCAGCCCAGCTTTACAATGTTCCAGTAAGATTATTGAATACCATGGACCCCTCCGCCCATGGCACTTTGATCAAGGAATCGGTAGAATCCAGAGGAGTAAAAGCAATAGCTGCAAAAGATGGAATCACAGCCATCAAAATCAAATCGAGTCGGATGCTTTTGGCCTATGGTTTTCTACGCCGAATTTTTGAGGTTTTTGAAAAATATAAAACGCCGATAGATATGATCACCACTTCTGAAGTGGCAGTTTCAGTGACTATCGATGATCTAAGTCACTTAGAGCAAATTATTGCTGAACTCCAAGCCTTCGGAATAGTAGAAGTCGACAGGAATCAGGCAATCATTTGTATTGTCGGAAATATGGTTTCTGAAACCAAAGGAGCGATCAAATCCGTGATGGACTCATTAGTAGAAATTCCGGTTCGAATGGTTTCCTATGGTGGCAGCCGTCACAATGTTTCCATTCTGGTGGATGCGCAGTTTAAAGTGCCAGCTTTGAAAAGCTTGAATGAAGGCGTTTTTAGCTGGTGATAAATTGCCACAGATGCACGGATGATTTATCTGGGCATCTGTGGCTTAATTTTTATTCTATTCTTAACTCATGTCAACTTCAGACCATAAACCCGGATTTCTTCAACGCCTTCAGACCAAGTGGAAACTGGAAAGTTTACTTCAGGTAGTTTTGGTTTTGGCCGTATTTGCCTGCACCGGATTCACGATTTTGTTTATCAAAAACCCTATTTTAAACTTCTTCGGTGTCGAACGAGGCGGTGGCCAAGGATTTTTGAATACTGTATTATATCTCTTATTGGTTTTACCGTTGTACCAGATTTTCCTGCTGATCTACGGCTTTATTTTCGGTCA
>CAYTXN010000562.1:0-2039 GCA_964441195.1 uncultured Limnohabitans sp. | reverse complement strand
CGTGCCCGGCATTCGGCCTTTCAGTTTATCATCGGCGAGATAGGCGATGTGGTTCCGGATAGTGACTGTGTCCACTTTATTCATTGCTTTTTTCACTGAACCTGGGATAGGAATTTTTTGCGAAAATGCCTGAAAAGAGATCAGGATTAGAAGTAGAGAAAAGTGTTTTTGCATGACAAACTTTGGGGGTATAAACTGGAATCGAAAAGATTTGAAATATACTCGATAATCAAGTTTAACCAACTTTGGATTTTCTACAAGAACACGAAACGATATTCTCAACGACGTTTGGGCTAACACCGGTTTTGGATTATTGAATGTATGGTGAGAAAATTAACTGGGTTAACCAATTGATTATAAGGATTTTTAAGCAAAAAAATTTTGTATTTCAAAAAACAATTAATTAGATTTAATTACTGTTTTGAATTGATTCATTGCAAAAATGAATTTAATTAAGTCTGAATAATTGGGATACTTTTCGTTGGTTTTACCAAAATGCTAATGAATAATTCAGGCAGGGGTACGATTACAAAATCAAATTTTTAACCAAACCTTTTAAAATCATGAAAAAATTAACAACAATCCTAGCCTTAGGAGTACTTCTGTATTCCTGTACAGAAAATGAAAAACCCGACCAGTTGAATCTGGAAGAACAAATTGCTCAAACAAGCCCAACCGGCTCCAATGGTAAAGATGTGATGCAGATTCCTTCTCAAGCTCCAAAAGGAGGATTTGAAAATGCCATGATGCATGCCACTTTTACACCAATTGACGATGTATCGGGAGATTACACAACAGAAACAACACTGATTGATATCTCAGGAATAGAATGCTTTACTGTTCTAAACAGCATAGCGGACAGCGAATTAACACTGGATTTTGATAAAAATGTAGACAAAAGACAAGCCAATATATGCGGATGGGCCGCCATTTGGGGGGCATTTCCAGATGTAGAAGGCCCCAATCCACATATCCTCTTTTCTTTGAACCAAAATTCAATAGGAATTACACTTTCCGCTCCTGTTTCAACGTTTGGATTTGAATTACAGCCCGATGTATATGGGGTAGCAGAAGTAGAGGTTCTGTTTTACAGTGGCGGTAATTTAATTGGTACTATAACTAAATCACCAGCTGCTAGTGACCAAGCCAAGCTTTTCGCGGCCCAAACAGATGCAAATTTTGATTATATTTTAGTTCGTGAAACGTCCACAGATTATGGGTTTAGCATGGGTCAATTCCGCTACACCTTAGCTGAAGACAAAAACCCATTCACAGTCGACGTGAAACCAGATAGCTGCGAGAATCCTTTAAATGTAAATTCAATGGGAGTTATTCCTGTAGCTATTTTGGCATCCATGGACTTGGATGTGAATGACATCGATCTGTCTACTGTTCGTTTGAATGGTATTGCTCCACAAAGTTCCTCTATAGCTGATCTCGGTGGTTTTTACGAAAAAGAAGAGGCTTGCGACTGTGATCCTACAGAATTGGATGGTATCATGGACTTGGATCTGCAATTCAATACCCAGGCAGTTGTAGCTACACTTGGCGACGTTTCCGATGGAGAACAGGTCATTGTTTCCGTTACCTTTGACACAATGGATGGCAAATCCTGGACAGGTGAAGATTGTATCTGGATCATCAAGAAAGGGAAAAAGTAATCTTTAATTTTAAGTCTATCAAAGTATCCCAAATACCTGTCAAACTGCTGGACTTCCTAAAGTCCAGCAGTTTTTTTTAATTCATTGTATAACTTCCTTTCGATAGGATAAGAATAAAAAAAAGAAGGTCCTGTGTGGACTTACTCTTTTCATTTTTCGAAGAATCTACGCTGAGATCAGTTTCCCCACGACCTCAACTTATTAATTCTTCCCATTCTTAAAACTCTTATCCGGATAAGCTGGCGCCTGGGGAACAGGTCTCGGATCAGCTTTGATCAAAGCTTTCAAATGCTCAATCGCAGCATCCAACTGGGCATCTTTTCCATCAAAAGTTGCCTTCGGCATATTGATCACCTCGATGTCTGGAATAAAGCCGAC
>CAYTXN010000561.1:0-2041 GCA_964441195.1 uncultured Limnohabitans sp. | reverse complement strand
GGCTGATTTTCCCGATCATGAGTATAGATTGGATTGCCTTTCCAATCGGTCATCACGCCGTGATTTCCTGCACTTAGAAATACCTTTCCTTTAGTTCCTTGGAATGTCTCATCTACGCGATTAGCAGCACCAGGGAAGTGACGACATTCCGAGTGAATAACAGATCCATCTGCATAAGTGAATGTCAATACGTGGTGATCGAAGATTTCCCCATGATCCTTTCCTGTTCGGACTGCACGTCCACCTGTTCCTTCAGCTTTTACCGGATAGGCATTTTTTGCCCAGTTGGCAATGTCGATGTTATGCACATGCTGCTCAACGATATGATCTCCGCAAAGCCAGTTGAAGTAATACCAATTTCTCATTTGGTATTCCATCTCAGTTTGCTCAGGCTTACGCTCTCTTACCCATACGCCTCCATCATTCCAATACACTTGACCACCGACGATCTCGCCAAGATCACCATTGTGTATGCGCTTCATTACTTCACGATAATTATTCTGGTAGTGACGCTGAAGACCAACGACTACATTTAGTTTTTTAGCTTTTGCCACCTCGGCAGCAGCCAACACTTTGCGGATACCTGCTGCATCAGTTGCCATTGGCTTTTCTGCAAAAATCTGTTTCCCTTGATTCACCGCTTCTTCAAAGTGGGAAGGACGAAACCCTGGAGGTGCCGCCAAAATCACCACATCGGCTTCGGCAATTGCTTTTTTATATCCATCGAAACCTACAAATCTTTTTTCCTTCGGCACATCCACCTTTTCTGCACCATGTTTATCAAAAATCGCCTTGTAGCTACTTTCCATTCTGTCTTCAAACGCATCCGCCATTGCTACTAATTTGATCGGATGACCAGTAGCGAAAGCCTGAAAAACTGCACCTGTGCCTCGACCTCCACAGCCAATGACTGCAAGTTTGAGTTCATTTGCAGGAGCTGCATATGCTCCCGGAACAATAAATGATGGCGCCAAGATCCCTCCGGTGACCATGGCAGAGGTCTTTATAAAGTCCCTTCTGGAATTAAAATTTTTCATAGTTATGGTTATTTAGGGTTGTTAATAATCAGCAATAGGTTCTTGATTGTAATAAGCTTGAATTTCTTCCGTAGCAGGTGGAATCAGTGGTCTGACGATTCGCAAACCTATAAATGGCGCTTCGGGAAACCACCACTGACTCTTAGGGATTTGAGGATCGATTCGCTTCCAAGTAGGATCAGAAATATTACGGAAAGCTGATCCAATTTCATGTTCAGGAGTTTTGAAGCCCCCTCCACGTACCACATGTGGGTAAAGTTTATTGGCTGGATTAAACGGATTCTCCTTTCCTGACCTTGCATAAAAATCAGACTCGTACATGTCCATAGTCCATTCCTGAACATTCCCATATATATCAAAAAGACCCCAAGCATTTGGTTTCTTTTGACCAACTGGCTGTGTTCCGGCTTGACTGTTAACTTTTGTCCAGGCGTATTCTGAGAGCTTTGATGCATCATTTCCAAAGAAAAATCGATCTTTAGATCCAGCACGGGCAGCATATTCCCACTCCGCTTCTGTAGGGATTCGATAGAAAATTCCAGTCTTCAGATATAACCAATGGCAATACTGAAGTGCTCCATATTGAGTCATTCCAACTGCAGGTTTGCCCTCTTTACCCATTCCAAAGGTCATATCCAAATAGGGTAAACTAGGTCTAGTCAAGCCATCAACCCGATCTTCCAAACCTCCCTCGGTCATGGATTCCTCATAATGCTTATCCAAAAAAAGTTCGAACGCATCCCAAGTCACCTCATGAATCCCCATCCAAAAAGCGTCGACATTGACTTCATGAGCAGGATTTTGATCTGGAAATTTTGGATCATTTGACCCCATCAGGAACGTTCCAGCAGGGATTGGAGTAAGGTCAAAAGTAACCTCAGTTCCGGGGATTTTTTGGGTATATGCCTCAAACACTGGGCTTTCATTTAACTGAAAACTCATGAGAATAAGGCCCGATGCCGCAAGGTACTTTTTCATGTGTTTATAATTTTTTCTCCATGGCC
>CAYTXN010000560.1:0-2044 GCA_964441195.1 uncultured Limnohabitans sp. | reverse complement strand
TCGTCCTATCCAATATGGAAAGCACCAATGCACTTTTGATCCATCAGGGCTTGACACAGTCCGAACGCTTGATTCAACTCAATAAGATGGCAATTTCCCAGATAAAGTCACTTATTCAGCATCGGAAGAGCTTGGATTCGCTAAAAACTAAGGATTAAAACTCATAAGAAATCTTAATACCATTCACTATATAGTAATAGGATATAGTCGAAATTGACCTCTTTACTTCATTCTTTTTTATTAATTATCAAAGCTATTAACGTATCATTATTAATACATTTTTAGTATATTTGTTTGTTTAATAACACATTATGGCAAACACATCTCCGATTCTTTTTCCAAAAACTCAGCGAATACTCAACGAATTGGGAGAGAATATCAAACTGGCCCGTCTACGCCGCAAGCTTTCCAGTGAACAAATCGCTGAACGTGCAAATATTGGAAGGTCTACCCTAGGGAAGATCGAACAAGGTCACCCTGGAGTTGGTATCGGAAATTACATCAACGTTTTGCGAGTATTGGGATTGGAGCAGGACTTTTTATTGATTGCCAAAGACGATGAATTAGGGAGAAAGCTGCAGGATGCTAATTTGATCACAAAAGAAAGAGCTCCTAAAAGACCCAAATGATGGCAAGTAGAAAACGAAATATCTGGGTTTATGCAGACTGGTCCGAAATGGATTCACCCCAATTGATGGGCATATTGAATGCTGAACTTTTGCGAGGTCGGGAGATTTTTTCATTTGAATACCATTCTGATTGGTTAGCCAGTTCTCAGGCCCAAGTTCTTGATCCAGATCTCCAACTCTATACTGGCAAGCAGTTTCTGAATGACTCTTCCAAATCAAATTTCGGAGTATTCTTAGACTCCTCACCTGACCGTTGGGGAAGGGTATTAATGAGAAGACGAGAAGCTGCTTTGGCACGAAAGGAAAAACGAGATGAAAAAGTATTTTTTGAAACCGATTACTTATTGGGAGTTTTTGATGGACATCGAATGGGAGGTTTGCGATTTAAATCAGATCCTGAAGGCCCCTACTTAAGCAATGATTCTAAGCTGGCAAGTCCCCCATGGACTTCTATTCGTGAATTGGAGCAAATCAGCCTGAGGCTGGAACAGGATAATGTCTCCAGTGATCCTGAATATTTAAATTGGCTGAATATGCTCGTTGCACCGGGTTCCTCCTTAGGCGGGGCAAGACCTAAGGCTAGTGTCTTGGATCACAATCAGGAGCTATGGATTGCCAAATTCCCCAGCAAATACGATGATTCAGATATGGGAGGGTGGGAATGGGTCGTCCACTCTTTAGCTAAAAAAGCAGGAATATCGATGGCTGAAGGAATAGCCCAAAAGTATTCTTCTCCTCATCACACGTTTTTAACCAAGCGATTTGACCGAGCATCAGATGGAAGCCGGATTCACTTTGCTTCTGCAATGACGCTATTAGGGTACATTGACGGTCAAGACTTTTTGGATGGCATCAGTTACTTGGAGTTGGCTGAATTTATAACCAATCACAGTGCAGCAGTCCAAGATGACTTGGAAGAGTTGTGGAGAAGAGTGGTCTTCAGCATTTGCGTCAGCAACGTGGATGATCATCTGAGGAATCATGGGTTTATTCTGACTTCATCAGGTTGGAGACTATCTCCTGCCTATGATATCAATCCTGTGGAAACAGGCACTGGACTAAAATTGAATATTTCGGAGAGTGACAACGCCTTAGACCTAAATTTAGCTTTGGAAGTCATCCCATTTTTCAGATTAAAGAAAGAAAGAGCCACAACAATACTCCAAGAGGTCAAAAGTGCCGTCCAGGAATGGAAATCCATTGCCACACAGCTACAAATTCCCAAACCACAAATAGATTCTAAGTCAAGAGCTTTCCATCATGCATTTAGCACTTCTTGAAATCTGTGGATTTGGAGGGAACTTGCTTGATTTGAAATTAGAGATTTGAGATTCAAAATTCGGCCCCTTCATCATTCGATGTTTACCATTCGATATTCATTATTTGTAAATTGAGCATGAGATATCAAAGCCAAT
>CAYTXN010000559.1:0-2049 GCA_964441195.1 uncultured Limnohabitans sp. | reverse complement strand
TTCCCGGCAAATCAGGTTTGGGTGCGCCGATGATGTGCCTTGACTCGGCAAGATTCGGAATCGCTTGGGGTGCCATCGGTGCTGCGATGGATTGCTACGAATCTGCAAGAAGATATGCAGCAGAACGAATTCAGTTTGGCAAACCAATCGGAGGATTTCAATTAACTCAAAAGAAACTCGCAGAGATGCTTACCGAAATCACCAAAGCACAGCTTTTGGCTTGGAAAGTTGGCAAAATGATGAATGATGGCACCGCCAGAACTGTCCACATCTCCATGGCAAAACGGAATAATGTGGAAATGGCATTAAACATTGCCCGAGAAGCCCGTCAAATCCACGGAGGAATGGGAATCACCGGCGAATATCCGATCATGCGACATATGATGAATCTGGAATCAGTGGTGACTTACGAAGGAACGCATGATATCCATTTGCTGATTCTTGGACAGGAAATTACGGGATTGCAGGCTTTTAAGTGATGAAATTTTAGGATTGGAAGATTGAAAAGTTATAAAGTTTGAAAGTTGAAAAGTGGAAGGGTTGGAATTTGGGATGTTCTCCCCGATGAGTACCTGCCATCCGCGGGTAAGTCTTCATGCAAAGGAATTCATATCTCCCGCCCCGGTGAGTGTCTTCACTCAGCGGAATTTGATTAATTGAAAAAAAAGTGAGTGAAGACACTCACTTTGGCGAAGAGATACTCATTCTTAAAAAAAATGTTGAGTTAATCACAGAAAAATATAAGTCCTTCAAAAGTCTTGTTCTTTTGAAGGACTTATATTTAAAAGAGAAATTAACTCCGGTCAAACAGACCTAATTTTTTAAATTATAATACTCCATTGGCAGTATTTTATTCCATTTTACATGATAATAGCTTTAATAAAAAAACAAAAGCTATGCAAAAACTTAACATTATTTCGACTTTGCTCTTGATCTTGATCAGCATGAGCATACAGGCGCAGGGAAATTTTAAGATTAACCCTAATGGTGACAAAGACCTGGCAGCGGTAAATGAATACTTGGAAGCCGTCTATTCCAGGGATCCGAACCAGATCGAAAACATTCACGCTTCTGATGTGGTGGGTTATGGTCCTCGTTGGAATTCTCCCCGTACTCGGCAACAAATTGTAGACAGCTATAATTATATCTGGGAATCCACAAGTGAGTTTCGGTATGATCGTGTAAGGATGTTGCCTGTCACCATATCCGGGGACGAAATCCAGGAATACAACGGAAACTGGGTGATGGTATGGGCTGTTTTTGTGGGTAAAGAGAGAAGCACTGGAAAGGAAGTTCTTCTCGACATCCACGAAGTTCTAAAAATCGACAACGGAAAAATTATCGGGAAACTTACCTACTACAACGAATTGGATACTATGATCCAAACTGGTCAGTACACGGGGGATTGATGTTTAGTATGATTAGGAAAAGCCGCCGAAAAGGTGGCTTTTTTGTTTTTTAGATTTCTAAAATTTCATACCCCACCGGTACCCAAATACTCACCCTCGTCCCCAAGCCGCTGCTTTGGATATCCAGTCGCCCATTTAGAAAACTGACTCTGCTCTTCAAGTTGGAAAAACCCATCCCCGTGACTTTTCCATCCAGAATTTCTTTTGGAATCCCTTTCCCATTGTCCTCGACGACCAACCTCAATTCTTTGGATGATTTATCTAATTCAAGCTTGATTTTGGCTTCGGTGGCTTGAGAATGCTTTAGAATATTGTTGGTCAGTTCCTTGATGATTCGGAAGATATTGATCTTCACGTCCATATTTAGGGGAGGAAAATCCCCTACCTCATAGCTGAACCGCAGCTTTTTCTGCGCATTGATCTTTTCCACCAACTCCTCGATCATCGTTCTCAGAACCTTGGATGAAAAATCCGAAGGCATCAGTTCATAAGAAATGTAGCGAAGATCTTTGCAGGAGTCCTCCATCATGCTGACCAAGTCGTCAAACTCAGCCTTATTTCCATTTCCGAGATTCTTATCCGCAAAGAGCTCCATTTTTAGTTTGATCAGAGCGAGGTTTCCGCCTAAGTCATCGTGTAG
>CAYTXN010000558.1:0-2051 GCA_964441195.1 uncultured Limnohabitans sp. | reverse complement strand
TGACTTGTCCTGAACTGAGTTTACACAAAGTAAACTACAATGAAACGACAAAAAGAAAAAAGAACGAGGAGCATAGGATCTCTGAGTTGGGCTGAGCGGGAAGAAATGATCAAAGAGTATCTTTCGGGGAACTACTCAAAAGTTGAGATTTGGAAGAAGTATACAGGTCAATTGACAGAACATGGAAAAATGCTTAAATGGATGCGAATGTTAGGTTTTTCTGATAAAATCGAAAATCCAATTAAAAGACATTTATCTTCAGGTTTTACCAGACAAGAACTACCCATTTTGGCGACTAAAGACAACCTGCAAGATCCAAGAGAACTTCAAAAACGCATCAAAGAGTTAGAGCGTCAGCTTGAGAATGCCCAGCTGAAAGCCGAAGGCTATGAGCTGATGATCGAAATTGCAGAAAAGGAACTGAAAATTCCGATCAGAAAAAAGTCCGACACCAAGTAATCTCCACCTTAAAGGAAAGGCATCAGCGACAGGCTCTGAGTCGTTTATGTTTATTATTTGGTATGACCAGACAGGCCTATTATCAGCATTATTGGCAGAAGGAAGAAACCAGCTTTGAACAGGAGCTTGTGATCAAGGAGGTGTTACGAATCAGAAAATCCCATAAAAAAATGGGATGCCGTAAGCTTATGGTGAAGCTGGAAGCCTTCATGTTCGATCACCAGATCAAGATGGGTAGAGATGCGCTGTTTGATCTGTTGGCAGCAAATCAGTTGTTGATTCGCCGTCGAAACAGACGGGTAACTACGACCTATTCAAGTCATTGGCTTCGAAAATATCCAAATCTTATCCGCGAGTTTGTTGCTGATGGAATCAACCAATTGTGGGTTAGTGATATTACGTATTGGAGATTTAAGGATAAGTTTCTTTACATCAGTTTTGTAACCGATGTATTCTCACATAAAATCGTAGGCTATCATCTGAGTGAATCGCTGGAAGCTGAATCATCAATCCATGCCCTTCAAATGGCTTTGGATCAATTAAAACAACCAGTAGAAGGTCTGATCCATCATTCAGACCGAGGAATTCAATATTGCTGTAAAGAGTATGTCAAGTTATTACAGGACAATAGTTACTGATGGCAGCCGTTCACCTTGTAGGCAGGCCAATGCATCACCAACCTAATCCAAGCTCCGATAGTGGAGGATGGCAGCTCCAGAGGATTGATAGGCTACTGATGGGAGGCTTTGCCGTTCGTGTAACAAGAGGGAAGAAACATTTTAAACAGTCCATCCAACGAATCCAACAAAAGCACACAACAAAATTAACAAATAGGGTATTGCAAGCTTGCCACCCCCAACCCCCGGAGAGCAAACCACATACCCGAGGGGCACAAAGAATCTCTAGAATCTTTGTCCTATTAACCGATGTGGGTAGACGTGCACGTGCGTGTGCAAAACTCCCAAACCTTTTTTGGGAACCGAGCTCCTACACTTAAAGTGTGTAGCAGGTCAAAAAATGTTGCCTAGTGTCGGTATTCCCGACGTTTCCAACAACCAAAATAAGCAACTCCCAAAGCTTTATCCATTGCAGGAAAATTGATTCCAAATTCATTTCCTCCCCTCCACCTTTGACTAAACCAAAAAACAAATACATGAAAGCAAAAGCCTTTAATTCTGATTCCTTGAATGATTTCCTAAGTATTGGAAAAGACATAATTCCAGAAACCAAAGATTTCCTTTTCCAACTTATGACAGAAACGGCACTGGAGGAAACCGGGCCAAGTAAGATAAAAGAGGATCGGGCTTATCTTATTTATCAGCTCCACCACCTATTGACAGGAATTGAGGGAGAGACTTAAAAGCCTGATTAATAGCCGTGAAAACCCCAAAAAAAAAGCCTCAAAAACTATTGATTTTTGGGGCTTTTTTGTGCCTTTCCAATAACCCTGAAAAGGTACTTTGAGCGATTTTGTGTGAGCAATTTGTGAGCAGACAAAAAAAGGCACTTAGAAAATACATCCTAAGTGCTTGATTACCAATGTGGGCCCACCTGGAATCGAACCAGGCACCTACTGATTATGAGTCAGTTGC
>CAYTXN010000557.1:0-2057 GCA_964441195.1 uncultured Limnohabitans sp. | reverse complement strand
TCTGTTTATAAATGATTTTTTGTGGTCAGATGGAATCTCGCATTTCGGATAATCAGGCCAGTGTGTGATCCCGTACGTAAGGGATCATGCTCGATTTCATCTGTTTATAATTGATTTTTAGCGGTCACATGGAATCTTCGCATGTTTGATAATCATCCCTCTGTGTGTCGCTTTGAGGCATGCTCGATTTCATCCGTTTATAATTTGTTTTTTAATTGTCACATGGAATACCATTGATAATCGTCAACCTGTGTGAGAACGTTTTCTCATGGGCATTTCAAAAGATTATATTCGAAGCTATTCGAGTGAAAAGAATTCCACTTATAAAAATTCCACTTTCTCTCAGGTACTTTTTTAAAAAATTCAATTAACTTTTGAGCATTAACATTAAACCTGTTTCATTCAAATGAAAAATAATAGAAGGAGCTTTCTCAAAAAGCTCGGCCTGACCTCGGGTGCTGCGGCAATTGCTCCGGCTTTTTTGGCAGAAGCAAATACAATCAATCAGGAGTACCTCAATAGGTCTGAAGGATTTTCAGCAGACCAACAGATCCGATTAGCCTTAATCGGCGCTGGTATTATGGGGACTGAGGACACTAATACTGCTTTAAGGCATGCAAACGTTTCACTTGTTGCAGTATGTGACTTGTATGATGGGCGACTTGCCTCAGCAAAACAAAAGTGGGGAGACCATCTATTTACTACCAAGGATCATAAAGAGATTCTTAAAAGAACTGACGTAGATGCCGTAATTATTGGTACGCCTGACTCTTGGCATAAGCAGATTTCAATTGATGCATTGAATGCTGGAAAGCATGTGTATTGTGAAAAGCCGATGGTTCATTCTGTAAAAGAAGGAGCTGAGGTGATTGATGCTTGGAAGAAATCCGGAAAAGTGATGGTAGTAGGTTCTCAGGGACTTTCTTCTTTAGGAAATGAAAAAGCCAAAGAATTACTTGCCGCCGGTGTTATCGGAGACTTGGTATATGCAGAAGGCTTCTGGGCAAGGCATTCACCAGAAGGTGCTTGGCAATACAATGTTCCGGCCGATGGGGATGAAAAAACAGTGGATTGGAAGCGATACATATCAAATACCACTGCTAGGGATTGGGATCCATTGCGGTTTTTCCGTTGGAGAAATTACCTGGATTATGGTACAGGAATGTCTGGAGACCTTTTTGTGCATCTGTTTTCCAGCCTTCACTTTATTACAAATTCCAAAGGGCCAAACAAGGTTTCTTCGATGGGTGGATTGAGGTATTGGAAAGATGGCAGAGAAGTGCCGGATGTTTTGTTGGGAACATTTGATTATCCAGAGACACCTGAGCATCCTGGATTCAATCTTTCACTCAGATGTAATTTCGTAGATGGGACAAGTGGCACTACTTATTTGCGAATCGTCGGTACCAAAGGCTCGATGGATGTAAAATGGGAAGAAGTGGTAGTTAAGCTGAATAACAATGCCGAAAGCGATGATCCGTTTATGAAGGAGCAGGCAAAACTTAGAGCATCTTCAGGTCAGGAAGACCGAGCCAAAATTCTTCCTCCTCGCGAGACATCCTATGCTGCTGAAAGATCTTGGAAAGGCGCACATTATGATCACTTTGGCAATTGGTTTAATGCAATCAGAACTGGTGGGACTGTCGTGGAAGATCCTATATTTGGATTCAGAGCTGCGGCTCCGGCACTATTATGTAATGACAGTTACTTTCAGGATAAATTCATTAAGTGGGACCCAGTAAATATGCAATTGATATAAAAACTATGAAGAAAAGTAAACTATTATGGATGGCTCTGCTGTCCCTAGCTTGGGCTTGCGGGCCTAAGGAAACTGAAGAAACCGTAGTAGTGGTGGAAGAAGTTGTAATACCTGACAATTCACTTTCTGAAGAGGAAAAAGCAGAAGGATGGTTCCTGCTTTTTGATGGAACCTCAATGGACGGTTGGAGAGCTTTCAACGGAGATTCCACTCCTCCTAATTGGATCATTGAAGATGGTGCAATGAAAGGTCTTGGAGCCACCGGTGGAGAAGACTTTGGTGGAGATGTTGTTTTTGG
>CAYTXN010000556.1:0-2068 GCA_964441195.1 uncultured Limnohabitans sp. | reverse complement strand
AAGAAATCGAGGAAGTCCTAATTTCGGTTAATTAAAAAATTCATCCAAAAACCCCTCTTCACGGAGGACATTGAAGATTCTCAAACAGGCCCAGGCATCAGTTGCAGCATAGCGTTGTTGCTTTTCCGTAAGGATTTCGGATTCCCAGTTGGAAACTTGCTCCGATTTAGAAATCCGGATTTTCAGGACCATCCCACTTAGATTCCTGACACCAACATTGTGAAAACCAATTTTTTTCAACTCATCATTCAGATCAAAAAAAGATTGTGGATAGAAACTGTCTGTCAGTTTCCCTAACCCTTTCAAATCATCGTGGACCGCAGCACCGATTTTGATTAAATTTTCTTTTTCCATCAAATTTCGAAGGTGATCCGGGAATCCAATTTTATTCAATCTGAAAAGAAAAGCCTGCTCAGAAGTGGATAATTGTAGCAACGAAACGTGGTTAAACTGTCCTTTTTTGAAGGCAGGTTTTGTTTCTGTATCAAATCCAATAATATGCTGCTCTTCGAGGAAATCGACTGCTTCCTCTACTTGATCGGGATGATCAATCATGTAAATATCTCCCTCAAACTGCCCCAAAGGCAGCTCATTTACTTCTTCTTTGCTAATACTGTAAGGAATCATACCAACTCTTCTTCCGGCTCATAATAATGAATTCCGATTTTCAAATAACCGTATAAAATGGTCATAAACGGACTGATAATATTAAAAAAGCAATAGGGGGCATAGACTAATGTCGCTACACCCAAGACCGAGGCTTGCGTCGCTCCACAAGTATTCCAAGGCACTAAAACTGAGGTCACAGTGGCCGAATCTTCCAGGGTCCGACTTAGATTTTCAGGTTTGAGTCCGCGCTTTCGATAAACATCTGCATACATCCTGCCAGGAACCAAAATTGCCAAATACTGATCAGAAGTCGTGAGATTGAAAAACATGCAGGTCGCCGCTGTGGAGGCGATTAGCGATCCAACAGAATGGACTTTTTTGATAATGGCTTCTGCCAAAACTCTCAGCATCCCACTTTCTTCCATGATTCCTCCAAAGACCATTGCGCAGACAATCAACCAAATTGTATTGAGCATTCCTGCCATCCCTCCTGTGACCAAAAGTTCGTTCACAATCACATTATCCGTCACAATGGCAATTTCGCCATATAGCGACATCATCACTGCCTTGAAACCCAGATAGGCGTAAGAACCTGCTTCATTGGCAATCATTTTAACTATCTCTGGCTGGAAAATCAAAGCAAAAACACCTCCAAGAAGTGCTCCAGCAAGAAGTGCTGGAATGGCCGGTACTTTTTTCACGATCATCGCCAACACTGCAATTGGGACAAGGAATAACCAACCTGAAATATTGAATTTTGCTGAAATCGTATCGGAAATTGCCTTAACATCTGCCACACTTCCGTCCGTTTCATAATTCAATCCAATGATCACAAAAATAATTAGCGTGATCGTAATGGATGGAACGGTAGTCTTGGCCATATATCGGATGTGGGTAAATAGGTCCGTACCCGCCATGGCAGGAGCGAGATTGGTGGTGTCGCTCAGGGGCGACATCTTATCTCCAAAATAAGCTCCTGAGATGATCGCTCCGGCAATTATTCCTTCTTCAAATCCTAAAGCTTTTCCAATCCCAAGCAAGGCAACACCGACAGTGGCCACAGTAGTCCAACTGCTGCCGGTTGCAACAGAAACGACCGCACTGATTATGCATGCCGCTACCAAAAAGATCTCGGAACTGAGAATTTTCAATCCATAATAGATCATCGCTGGCACGATACCGCTGAGCATCCAAGTCCCTGCTAAAGAACCTATCAAAAACAAGATCAAAATGGCACTCATTGAAGAACTGATACTTTTGACGATTCCATCCTGAAGAATTTCCCAAGGGATCTTAAGTCTAAAAATCGCAATAGATCCAGCTACTACTGCAGATAATATCAGGACCATCTGATTGGAACCCGACAAGCTATCCGTCCCAAAAATTTGAATGTTGATTACTAATAGAATAATTAAAAAAATAATTGGAATTAGTGCATCTAGGATACTCGGAGCTCTTC
>CAYTXN010000555.1:0-2080 GCA_964441195.1 uncultured Limnohabitans sp. | reverse complement strand
GTGAGGGCTATGGGGTTTTAATTAATTCGGCAAAGCGTGTAAAAATACATGTTGGAGTGGGTAACAGAAAAGACAGTAACCTTCCTGAACGCATAGACCGGACAACTGGGGAAAATTGGTCAGCTCGCCCCTTGTCTGATGCAGTAGAAGCAAGTGTCGAAGGAGAGGGAATGGAAATCTTTGTTTTTTCCGGACAAACAACCCTCGAAATAGTGCAGCGCTATAACCTGTTTTTTGGAGGCGGAATTATCCCGCCGAAATGGGGATTAGGATTCTGGCATAGAATGCACACCAAAAGTTCGGATGAGGATGTCTTGAAAGAAATAAAGGATTTTGAAGAAAACAGGTTCCCTCTGGAGGTAATAGGACTTGAACCGGGCTGGCAAAGTTTTGCCTACCCATGCTCTTTCGATTGGGACCCTACACGGTTTCCTGATCCCAAAAACTTTGTCCAGACTTTAAATGACAAAGGCATAAAAGTAAATCTCTGGGAGAATCCGTATATAGCACCGGTTTCAACCATGTATAAAGAAATCAGTCCATTTACAGGAAGTCATACGGTCTGGCTAGGGGAAGTTCCTGATTTTACTATTCCCGAAACCCGGGAAGTGTTCTTGAAACACCACCAAAAGAATCATTTAAGCATCGGGGTGAGTGGATATAAATTTGATGAGGTTGATGGCTACGATGTTTGGTTATGGCCCGATCATGCCACCTTTCCATCGGGTAATGATGCAGTAGAAATCCGGCAACTTTATGGAATGACGATGATGGACATGTTTGACCGTCATTTCAAGGAGCAAAATCAGCGGACTTACAACCTGATCAGGTCCGCTTACATAGGCGCCAGTAATTACAATTTTGTGCTCTACAGTGATCATTATGATCATCAAGGCTATGTGACTGCATTAGCCAATTCTTCCCTTTCCGGTCTTTTATGGACTCCTGAAATCCGAAGCGCTGATTCCGCAGAAGAATGGATTCGCCGATTTCAAACGGTTAGTTTCTCTCCGCTCATGATGCTCAATGCATGGTCTTCCGGCAAAAAACCATGGAGCTACCCTGAAGTAACGGACATGGTCAGAAATACCATCGAGCTTAGAATGAAACTGCTTCCCTACCTTTATACCGCCTTTTATGAATATAATCAAAAAGGCATTCCTCCTTTCCGAGCTATGGTATTGGAGAGCGGATATGACTCTCAGGAGACATTGGATGGCGGCAAACTGGATGATGCGAAAAATCCATATGCTGAGCAAAAAAGACTGGAAGTCACAGATCAATACATGATGGGTCCTTCCATATTGGTCGCACCTGTTTTTACTGGACAAGTGGACCGGAAAGTTGTTCTTCCAAAAGGGAATTGGTACGATTTCTATACCGGGGAATATGCAGGCAATGGTGAGACGATTACCATTAAAACTAAACTCGAAGAAATACCGCTTTTTGTGAAAGATGGAGGAATCATACCCATGTTGTCAACACTAGACAACAAGTCGGATCAAACCTTGGAAGTCAGACATTACGGTACCAAGGAAAATACCTACTTTCTATACAACGATGATGGAGTCAGCTATGACTATGAGCATGATGAGTATTCCCTGACAGAACTGAAATCGATCTTGAACTCGGAAGGGGAGTTGGAAGGAAGTTCTAAGGAATTGAAGGAAACCAAATATACATACGGAGATATTGTCTGGCGCCAGATGACTGTGGAGCATTAATTTCTCCCTTCAGCTAAAGAAGGAAGGAATTCATTTTTTCTTCCAATCCATAAGGAACTTTCTACTCCGTGCTGCTTCTGGAGAAGCAGCAAAACCAAATATCTGGTTTAACCCTAGCAGCTCTTATAAAAATGCTTCTGTGTAAGCCTGGCTTCGATTTCTTTGGCAGCCTTTGTAATGGAAAGTCCTCCAAGATTGGTGCATCTTAATGTGTTTGGGATACTTTTTCCCACTTCATACATGGTCTCAATTACCTGATCGAGTGGGATCAAATGATCGTAATCCGCCAAGGCCATATTGGCGCAGGAAAGCGAATTCGAAGCAGCCATGACATTCCTGTTCAGGCAAGGAGCCTC
>CAYTXN010000554.1:0-2087 GCA_964441195.1 uncultured Limnohabitans sp. | reverse complement strand
TGAAATTCCTCGAAGAGGGTCCAAAAACAAAAATCAACCTCAACGGTCAACTTGCCTTCACTGAACTTTTGAGTATTCAGCGGGACATTCAACCTTTGGATTTATTTCTTTCATCTCAGTCATTTTTTAACCAATTAGGCAACATCGGTAAAATTCAGAATTACTCCACTTTTACCAATTGGAAAAAGGATTACGACAACTGGTATAATCGTCAAGGCAAAGACGATGCAATGATGGGAGTGATCAATAATTCACTGAATCTGATCAGCGCTGTGGGAAGTAATGTGCCGCTCTACGGTACTATGGTATCTACAGTCTCTTCAGGTATCACCGCTTTGGTAACTTCTATTGGCAAAAAGGAAAAAGACTTGAGCGAAAAAACTCCTGCGATGCTAAAGCTTTTGAACGTCACCAGTCAATTTGAAAATCAAAAGGCGATCATCGATCACGAATGGGAACAAATCAATAAAGAACTCGAGCAGCTCCAAAAGGAGAATGCATCGCTCATGGAAGATCAGATGAACTATTACGGAATCAATAAAGCGGAGTACACAAGAAAATACCTCACTGCGACACTTGATATCGATCGGGAAACTTTCAAGAATGAGTGCAGACGAGCTATTTCAGATAAAATCACTCAACTGGAAAGCTCCCAAGCCACCAAAGGAAAGTGGCTGGGTCAAGTGGAAACTTACATGTTCAAAGTTCAATCGCTTCGTCTCCGATTTGGTCAGCTCACTTCTCGAATGCTAACTAACATGGATCAGTATGAAAGTCTGATCACCGTGTATTCCGATAGCACCCGATTCCCCGCAGAGTTCACAACACAAATCAATGGTCTGAACAACTCGCTGAAAACACTAAAAAATAAGTTTTATGCATCATACAATCCTGCGAAATACATTGAAGATTCGGCGGTAATGTATATCGAAAGGCAATAAACCAACATTTAGAACAAAAAAACAGGAATTTGCATGGAGTATTAATGGTTTACATTCCGACCATTTATCCTATAATTATCTAAATCAGTTGGGTTTTCTGCATTTTTCTCTAATTTTTAAGGGTGGAGAGTAAGAGTTGTTCATTCTTATTCTTTTTCAACTTTCTAAAAAACCCAAAATGCTGACACTTCTGATAATCTTGGCCGCCTTGGCCTTGATCCTGATTGCCATCGTCAAGTTTGACATCCATCCATTTTTAGCACTTTTTGTAGGAGCGATTATTTACGGCTTGATGATGCGAATGCCGACAGACCTGATCATCAAATCCATATCTGATGGCTTTGGAGGCGTGATGGGAAGTGTGGGGCTATTGATTCTGTTGGGAGTGATTATGGGGACATTTCTGGAGAAAACCGGTGGAGCTATCGTCATTGCGGATCGAATCCTAAAGTGGATCGGTGAAAAATCCGTCAACCTTTCGATGATGCTTAGCGGATGGATTTTGTCGATTCCTGTCTTTGGCGATAGCACGATCATCATGATGAATCCGATTGCCAAGTCACTTTCGGCAAAGAGTGGAATTTCCTACGCTGCTACGATTGTAGCACTTTCACTTGGCGCAATGGCTAGTCATGCTTTGGTACCACCGACTCCCGGACCGATTGCCACTGCTGGAATTTTAGGAGCAGATCTCGGTCAAGTGATCTTTTATGGAGCATTCGTTTCTTTATTTACACTCATTCCCCTCTTATTCTTTGTAAATAAGTTTGTAGTGAAAATCCCGCTCGAAGCAAAAATGATTGCTGACGAAAAGCAACTGGAGAAGAAAGAACTTCCCACTTTTTTCAATTCTTTGCTACCTGTAATTATTCCTTTGGTTCTGATTATTTTGGCCTCTATCGCCAACTATCCGACCAAGCCCTTGGGTGAAAGCGAATTCACCAAAGCGATTCAGTTTATCGGTTCACCTGTGATCGCACTGTTGATCGGAGCCATTCTATCCTTTACCCTACCAAAGAAATTTGATCGTAAACTTCTCTCCTCCTCAGGTTGGATAGGCGAGTCTATTCTTCTTGCGGCACCGGTTATTTTGATCACTGGAGCTGGAGCAGTTTTTGGAAAAATGCTTCAGAATTCAGGCGTTGG
>CAYTXN010000553.1:0-2090 GCA_964441195.1 uncultured Limnohabitans sp. | reverse complement strand
CCAACTGGGATTCCCCGAGCGATGGAGCTCACTTTGACACCAGATTCTTTCAATCTTTTGCTTAGATAAAATGAAGTCGTATCTCCTTCCATTGTGGCTGAAAGCGCTAAAATGATCTCAGAGACTTCATTATTAGAAACCCGTGAAAGAAGCGAATCTATCCTGAGTTCTTCCGGACCAATACCCTGAATGGGAGAAATCACTCCTCCCAAAACATGGTAAAGTCCTTGATATTGATTAGTGTTTTCGATGGCCAATACATCCCGGATATCCTCTACCACGCAAATGATTGATCTGTCCCTTCGATGACTTTTGCAAATACTGCATATTACATCATCCGAAATGTTGTGACAGGTCTGGCAATATTGAATTTCCTCCCGCATTTTGGTGATTGCCAAAGCCAAGGCTTCTGTGACAACTTCGTTTTGCTTCAACAGATGAAGAGCTAAACGAAGTGCTGTTTTTTTTCCGATGCCTGGAAGACGGGAAATTTCCGTCACGGCATCTTCGATTAGTTTGGAAGGGAAGTTCAAGTAATCTGAAAGTTAAAGAATGGTTGCCTGAATCCCTGAATCGAGAATTGCTTCACACATGGGCTTTAATTCCTCCATGGAGCCTTTTTTCACAGCGCACTTTCCTTTGTAATGGATTACAATGGTGCACTGCTCTGCTTGCTCATGTGAATGTTTGCAGACTTTCATCAGGATATTAATGACATGCTCAAAGGTATTGACGTCATCATTAAAGACCACTAGATCCAATTCCTCTTGATCCTGCAGATCTTCCAGGAGAATTTCCGACTCTTCGATGTAGGGAAGGGTTGTGCTTGAATGGTTCATTTTGCAAAATTAAGAATAATAGACAACTTAGCGCGATACCTGACATTCCTTTATGAATTACCAAATTGTCCTGATAGTCATCTCGGCTTATTTTCTAGTACTTTTTTTAATCTCATGGTATACCTCACGTCATGTCACTGCTGATACTTTTTTTACGGGTGATAGGCAGTCACCTTGGTTTTTGGTGGCATTTGGGATGATTGGAGCCTCACTTTCCGGGGTGACTTTTATTTCAGTTCCTGGCGAAGTAGGTAATAGTAACTTCTTTTATTTCCAGGTTGTTTTGGGATATACCTTGGGATATTTCACGATTGCCAAAGTTTTACTTCCACTTTATTATCGACTCAATTTAGTTTCCATTTATTCCTATTTAGAGGACCGATTTGGATTTTGGTCCTACAAGACCGGAGCATTTTTCTTTATTCTCTCCCGTGCTTTAGGTTCCTCTTTAAGACTTTATCTCGTTGCCAGTGTCTTACAGTTAATCCTTTTTGACCCCCTGGGAGTTCCATTTTGGGTTTCAGTATTGATTACTGTAGGATTGATTTGGCTTTACACCCATCGGGGAGGAATCAAAACGGTAGTCTGGACCGATACCTTACAGACGTTTTTCATGCTGGCTGCGGTGGTAATTACGATTTATTTTATCGGGAATGAGCTTGGGCTAAAAAGTCTTGGAGATTACATCTCTTCTGTTGCCGAGGATAGTCGGTCAGAGATTTTCAACTGGGACTGGAAAGCAGGTACCAATTTTTTCAAGCAGTTTATTTCTGGGGCATTCATCACTATCGTGATGACAGGACTCGACCAAGACATGATGCAGAAAAATCTGACCTGCAAGAATATTGGGGATGCACAGAAAAACATGTTTTGGTTCACCATCATTTTGGTGATTGTAAACTTGCTATTTCTCTCCCTTGGTGTTTTACTTTATTTGTATGCTGAGAGTAAGGGAATTCCCCTACCAACTAAATCTGATGAGCTTTTCCCGCTATTGGCTACTCAGCATTTTTCAGCATTTGTGGGAATTGTATTTGTGCTGGGTATTACCGCCGCCGCTTACTCTAGTGCAGATTCAACTTTGACAGCTTTGACCACCTCTTTTTGCATTGATTTTCTACAAATCGAGCGAAAATATGCTCCTGAAAAAAGAGTAGCCATCCGCAAAAAAGTCCACATCATTTTTACCGGACTGATGTTTTTTATGATTCTGGGATTTTACTGGCTTAATGACCAAAGCGTGATCAATTC
>CAYTXN010000552.1:0-2094 GCA_964441195.1 uncultured Limnohabitans sp. | reverse complement strand
GGCTCAACATCCATGCGTCAAAGGCACCGCCAATTACAGCTCCACGGTCGACTAATGCTTTGATCATCTCGTCCGAAAATTGCCGGTTGTGATCGACCAATGCGCGACAGTTGTTATGACTCGCCCAAACTGGACCTTTGTAAATCTCCAAGGCATCCCAAAATGCCAAATCGCAAAGATGAGTCGCGTCCAGAATGATCCCGAGAGCATCCATTTTCTTTACCAACTCTTTCCCCTGCTGACTCAAGGGCGCAGAGGCATCCGTACCAAAGGCATAACGGCCAGGTCCATAATGTGCCGGGCCCAAAGCTCGAAGACCACTTTCATAAGCTTTTTCCAAATAATCCAAATTCACAATCGAATCAGCACCCTCGAGTGAAAGGATAAAACCAACTGGCTTTTTGCTTTTATCCTCATCTTGATTCCAGTTGGCCATATGAGCATCTAACTCAGCCCAGTTTCGGATTTGAGCCATTTCGCCTTTTTCAACCATCGCCTGATACCAGGCCAGTTGACCTTGAGTCTGAGCCCAAGCTTGCTCAGGTGAATGCCAGCCGGGAAGTTGATTATCCGGAGCCACAAACCGGGCAATCTGTGTAGCCACGACCAAGCCGACGTTTCCTTTGCGTAGCTCAGGAAGTGAAACAGTCGCGTTTCCCCGATCCGGCTTGTCAGTCAAGCCTTTTTCACGAGCATTGATTTCTGAGACGGGTTGGGTGAGATCCCGATTCCACTCCAAGGCATTCATACTCAAGTCGAGGTGTGCGTCAATGGTAAACATGGCATTTAGAAGGATTGGAGGACAAAAACAGTGGGAATTTTATGGAGATCGAGCGGGAATTTCTTCCAATCTGCAATAGTCTTGGTTTGGATGAATTCATCCGATGCAGTCAGATTTTTGGCGATGCAGAGTTTGGTATTTCCAGAAAGGGTATTCAACACTTCTTCCAGCATTTGATTATTGCGAAAGGGAGTTTCCATGAAAATCTGAGCTCTCTTTTCCCGAAGGGATTCGGATTCCAGCTTTTTCAATGCCGCGGCACGTTCCTTTTTGTCAATAGGTAAATAGCCGTGAAAAGCGAACGACTGCCCAGAAAAGCCGGAGCCCATCAATGCCAAAAACATCGAACTTGGGCCTGAGATCGGGACGACTTGAATGTCCTTGAGATGCGCATAAGCTACAGCCAATGCTCCCGGATCAGCGATTCCCGGACAGCCTGCTTCGGAAATAACACCGATATCAGCTCCATTCATCAACGGCTGCATGAGTCGATTGATGGATTCGGGAGGGGTGCCTTTGTCCAAGGTTTCCATGTGAACTTCCTCCAGATTTACACCCAACTTTAAGCTTGAAATATAGCGTCGTGCAGAGCGAGGATTTTCCACCAAAAAAATCTTGGTGTGAGCAATGACATCTTGTACTTGAGGCGAAATCACCCAATGGGCCGTGTTATCGGCCAGGACATTGGGAATTAAGAAAAGTTTTCCTTTAGGCATTATTGGGAACTTGGAATGAAGGCGAAAGTTAAAATTTAAAGCCCAAATTCATTACCTTTTCACTGTATATCCCTTCTATTAATCCTATGTTCCAGAAAAAATCTCAATTGCTAATTCTATTCCTATTGTTAGGATTCAATTCTTTTTCACAAAATCTCAAAGCACTTGTCGGCGGAACATTAATCGATGGGTTTGGAGGCACCCCAATCAGAAATTCGGTTATTATCATCGAAAATGAACGGATCAAAGCTATAGGCCAAGTAGGAAGTTTGGCAATTCCGACTGGAGCGGAGGTCATTTCCACTGAAGGAATGAGCGTGCTTCCGGGACTTTGGGATATGCACGTACACCTGATGCTCAATGGTCACAGCGACTACACCCATTGGGATAGCACGTATATCGATGTGTTTGAATCCGTGATCATGCCTTCTTCTGCACATCAACTGTTGATGGCGGGAGTCACGAGCACCAGAGATTTGGGTGCTCCTCTGGAAGCTAGTATCAATGTGCGTAA
This sequence comes from uncultured Limnohabitans sp., assembly GCA_964441195.1. Lineage (GTDB taxonomy): Bacteria > Bacteroidota > Bacteroidia > Cytophagales > Cyclobacteriaceae > Algoriphagus. The sequence goes on along the minus strand of CAYTXN010000552.1, from coordinate 83 downwards.
TCGAATCAACAAAGGTGAAATTCCCGGTCCGACGATTTATGTGTCAGGGCCTTTTATCCAAAAAGCTCCCTATCCCAATACCG
>CAYTXN010000551.1:0-2099 GCA_964441195.1 uncultured Limnohabitans sp. | reverse complement strand
TGCAATATGTTCCTGGTTCGCACCGATGGGGTTTGCTTGAGAAGCCTGCACTTGCTGGAGAAATGAACGGCCTCATGGCGATGATGAATGACGAACAAAAAGCCGAATTCAAGCCTGTGGCCATTCCGCTGAAAGCTGGGCATGCCGCATTTCATCATCCTTTACTGGTGCATGGAAGTTTTGCCAATTATTCAGATCGCTCCAGAAAGGCTTTTGTGCTGAATGTCTTTGCCGATGGTACGGTTTCGGATACCAATGAACCGCTACTCGAGGGTGTTCCTGTAATTCCAAAAGGCGAAAAAATGGGAGGGAAGTTCTTTCCAATTATCTTTAATCCGGGTAAATTGGAAGGTTGAAAAGTGAGAATTACTTCATCATTCGGCCTTCGTTATTTGATGTTCAATATTTCTCCAAATTTTTTACAATACTTGGTACTTGGTACTCGATACTTTGTACTCATTTTTCCGTAATTCGCACTTCGTAAATCAAAAATCAAAATGGCTTCAGGATTATTTGCATTGTTGGATGATATCGCCACACTGATGGATGATGTGGCTGTCTTGAGTAAAGTTGCGGCGAAGAAAACCGCCGGAATTTTGGGTGATGACTTGGCCGTGAATGCAGAGAAGGCCTCCGGTTTCGTCTCTGACCGGGAGCTTCCTGTCCTTTGGGCGATCATGAAAGGGTCTTTGCTTAATAAGGTGATCATTTTGCCCATTGCATTCCTGTTGAGTGCTTTTTATCCGCCTGCGATTACAGTTATCCTAGTCATTGGAGGTTTGTACCTAGCGTATGAAGGGGCAGAGAAAATCTATGAATACCTTGTGCCTCATCCTAAAGAAAGTTTGATAGCAGTGGACGTTGAACTTTCTGAGGAAGATATCTTAGCCCTGGAAAAACAGAAAATAAAATCTGCCATCACAACAGATTTTATTTTGTCTGTGGAGATTGTCATTATAGCGATGAGCACTGTGGTAGATAAGTCTCTCAGTACTCAGATCGGAGTAGTTTCGGTCATTGCTTTAATCGCCACCGTTGGTGTATATGGAATTGTAGGGTTGATAGTCCGGATGGATGAATTTGGATATAAACTTATCGCGCTCAATGAGGACTTAAATACCTTTTCTGACAAAGTTGGAAGATTGCTAGTCAATGCTTTACCTTGGGTCATCCGATTCCTCGGGGTGGTCGGGACATTAGCTCTGCTATTGGTTTCGGGAGGAATTTTCGCCCACAATATTGACTTTTTCCACCATCTTCTCGAATCATGGCCAGCGATAGTCAAAGAGTTTTTGATCGGGTTGGTAGTGGGTATTTTGGTGATGATCCCGGTGATGATTTTCAAAAAAATCAGAAAAAAGTCTTAGTCAACATCGATAGGGCAGGACTTGTATTTACTCAAAAAATTCTATTTTGAGAGTTCGAATTAGATTTCTGCTTAACTCTTCACCTCAAAACCCATTTAGCCATGCCTTACCTTTCCAAAAGCCTTCTTTTTAGCTTTTTCTTCTCTTTTTTCACCTTGTTGGCTTGCGCTCAAAATGGCCAAACTTTTCTTCAATTTGAGGGCAAAGAAGGACCCGGGAAAGGAAAACATATTGTCCTGGTGGCGGGAGATGACGAATACCGTTCTGAGGAATCCATGCCCATGCTAGGGAAAATTCTTGCAGATCGCTTCGGGTTTAAAACCACTGTTCTTTTCCCCATTCATCCTGAAACAGGAGAAATTGTTCCGAATTATCAAAATAACATTCCCGGTTTGGAGCATCTCGAATCAGCCGATCTGATGATCATGCTGATCCGTTTCAGAGAACTTCCTGATGAGCAAAGCCGATACATTGAGGACTTCCTGAAAGCTGGAAAGCCAATTATTGGTCTGCGAACCTCTACACACGGCTTTGCTTATTCCAAAGACATGACTTCACCCTATGCTAAATGGGCTTACAACAGTAAGGTAGAAGCTTGGGAGCGAGGTTTCGGTCAGCGGATCTTCGGTGAAACCTGGGTGAATCATCACGGGATCCACGCCAAAGAAGGAACTCGAGCCTTGATTGATGGGGTCAAGCAAATGAATGATCATCCGATTCTTAGAGGAGTTA
>CAYTXN010000550.1:0-2102 GCA_964441195.1 uncultured Limnohabitans sp. | reverse complement strand
GTTGGGCTTTGTTCTTATCGATGATGGAGTTTGCCGCCTCGACGATGGTCTTGGTGGAGCGATAGTTTTGCTCGAGTTTGACCACGAAAAGATCCGGATAGTCCTTTTCGAAGTTTAGGATATTTTGGATATCCGCTCCGCGAAAAGCATAGATACTTTGTGCGTCATCACCTACCACGCAGATGTTTTGATGGACTGCGGCGAGCTTTTTGGTGATCAGATATTGGGAAATATTGGTATCCTGAAACTCATCCACCATCACATACTTGAAGCGCTGTTGATATTTATTTAGCACATCCAGATGATCCCGGAAAAGCACATTGGTATTAAAGAGCAAATCATCAAAGTCCATGGCTCCTGCTTTGAAAAGTCGCTCTTGGTAGCGTTGGTAGAGCTCACCCATTCGAGGTTTCATCGCAGCCTCATCGTCAGCTTTGACATAAGGATCGGCTTGATAAGCTTGCCAAGAAATCAATCGGTTTTTTGCTCCGGAAATCCGTGAAAGAACCACATTGGCTTTGTATACTTTATCGTCTATCCGCATTTCTTTCACAATCGTGCGAATGAGCGATTTGGAGTCCTCCGAATCGTAGATCGTGAAGTTGGAAGGGTATCCGATTTTACCGGATTCGACTCGCAGGATTTTTGCAAAAATGGAGTGAAAAGTCCCCATCCAGGTATTTCTAGCTTCCAGACCAACCAACGTCTCAATCCGATGTTTCATTTCGGCAGCGGCTTTATTGGTAAAAGTCAGGGAAAGGATATTGAAAGGATCAATTCCTTTGGCGTAGATCAGATGCGCAATGCGGTAGGTGAGAACCCGGGTTTTGCCCGAACCTGCACCCGCAATGATCATCACCGGTCCATCGGTATGCTGTACTGCCTGTAATTGTGGGGGATTCAGTTCCTTGAGGTAATCCATTTTTTGAGTAGCAAGAAGCTAGATTTTAGTATCAAGAGGTAAGATCTGAGTCTAGTGTTTTCTTGTGATTTTTTAAAGTACGATTTAAGAATTACGATTTACGGGGTGTCGATAGTGTTGAGTTAAAACATAAAATTAGGCTTTGGTATTTTTCACATTCTGACCTCCAAACTCCCAACTTTTAAATTTTGAGACTTACCCAATGAATCAATTTTTCAATCTTCTAATTTTTCAATCAATTACACCTTCCACCTTTTGTGACTCCACAAATAAAGATCCGGTTGGTTTTTGATGTTTTCTTCCAGCCTGCGGCAAAATTCATCAGTAATGCTGTGAGCTTCATGTGAATCGTATGGCGGCTCGGCAAGTTTCGTAAATTCGAAATGGTAATGACCTCGTTTTAATTTGGTCATAGTACCAAAGAAAACGGGCAGTTCCATCTTTTTAGCCATGAATTCTCCACCTTCGAAGAAAAAAGCCGGACGGTTGAGGAAGTCTCGCTGATATCGTTTTTCCGAACCGGGTGGCCGTTGGTCCGCTGCCAAATGTACGATTCTAGGCTGACTTCGCATGGTAATCATGCTTTTTCGAAACTCCCGTTTTTCTGTCATTACCCCACCAAAGTGCGTTCGGATACTGAGCATCAACTTGTTGAAAAAGGGATTGTTCAGCTTCAAATAAACTGTCTCAGCAGTCACTTGAGTATTGAGTGCTACTCCTAGAATTGCCATCTCCCAGTTGAAAACGTGACCAGCCATCATTAAGGCACTTTTCCCCTTTAGAACTTCTTTATCAATATTTTCTTGATTGACAACTTGGAAGCGCTTTCGAAGCTCTTTTTCAGAAATGGTCAACATTTTGATGGTTTCTGCAAAGAAAGCATCTGTGAAATTTCTGTAGAATTGATTTCGGATTTTCTTGCGTTCCTCATCAGATTTCCCCGGAAAGGCAAACTTCAGGTTTTCGTCGATCACCTTTTTGCGGTAGCTGATCACAAATCGAGCGATCAAATAGATCAGATCCGAAAAAAGATACAAAACCGAAAGGGGCAAATAGGACAGCAGCCTAAAGAAAAACATAAGAAATCCGCGTTGATTGGGAGTTTTGCTCCGAGTCAGGAGCAAAATCAACAACAAAATAAATTAATTCAAGGGACTTTCGGATTAATTTCAGGTTATAA
>CAYTXN010000549.1:0-2105 GCA_964441195.1 uncultured Limnohabitans sp. | reverse complement strand
ATTGAACATCGAACACTGAATGATGAACATCGAAGTATCGATCACCACTTCTTCAATTGCTGATACACCAAATGCTGAGGAAAACCCATTACAGTAAAATACGAACCCTCAATTCCCGTAACCCCAACAAATCCAATCCATTCTTGAATACCATAAGCCCCTGCTTTATCAAAAGGCTTAAAATTTCTGACATAGTACCAGATTTCATCTTCCTCCAAAAACCGAAAAGTCACTTTCGCTTCATCTTCCACAGTGATTTGCTTTTTTGAATCCTTCATCGTCACTGCAGTCATCACGGTGTGAGTTGTCCCAGACAACCTTCTGATCATCTCAAAAGCTTCCATTTCGGTATTGGGTTTGCCTAAAATCTTACCCCTTACAATGACAATTGTATCTGCTGTAATCAAGATTTCACCATCTTCCAAATGAAATGGAAAACTTTCGGCCTTGAGTTTTGAAAGGTAAGCTGCTGCATAATCAGCCGGTAAATCAGCTGGAACAGTCTCATCCACTGGATGAACTTTCACGGAAAAATCCACTCCTAAAGCCTTTAAAAGCTCTTGTCTTCTTGGTGAATTTGACGCTAAAATGATTCGTTTATTGCTTAGTTTGCTCAAAAAAGGCTCCATATTCAAATTCAAATTCTTCCTGTTTAATACTTCCAAAAAGCAGCCCTCCAAGTGCTTTAGGATAAAAGTAAGTGGATTTCTGTGGCATTACCGTTCCTGATTTGCATACTTCCAAAACTTGCTCTAACTCAATCTCTCTTGTGATGATGGCAAAGCTAGCATTCCCGCTTCTAACTTCCCGAACACATCTGGAAAAGTTGCGCTCAAAGGCCAATTGATCAGAATTTCGTTGCTCTTCTGCATTGAAGCCCAATATTTTTTCAAACAGAATATGATGCAAAATGACCAAATCAAGGTTTCTCAAGGCTTCTGGTAATTCAGGCCGAACCGCCTCAAACTTGTCCTGTTTGAACTTAATCACATAGGCTTCCTCTGAAAGGATCAGGCCGAATGACCATTTACGCTGAAAAGTATAATTAACCAATTCATCAGCATCTCCGAATATCCGAACATCAAACCATTCCTTGATTCGTTCCAAAAGTTCTCTTTCTGAAATCTCCAATCCATAATAAAGCCGATGCGTTGGAAGGATTTTCAAGTGATTTCCATGCACATTGGTCAAATAAATGAGATGATAATCCGAACCTTTCCACTTGGCTTCCGGAAATGCATTTTGCTGAAGTTTCTTGTACTCAATCGCACCTTCAAGCCGATGGTGACCATCAGCCAGAATTACTTTTTTATCAGACAAAACAGCTAGAAATCTAGATATAACCTGAGCATCATGGATTACTCCAAATACTTCTCTCACTCCTTGATAATCCTCTAAATCATAAATCGGAGAAGCGATAGCCGCATCCATGTAACCCTCCAATTCGGTACTCTCATCCTCATACAAACCATGAGTCGGGCTAGCCTGAATTTCAGTTGCACGGAGCAAATCTATCCGATCGTTTACTGCTGAAACGATAGTGCTTTCGTGTCGTAAAATTTGATTTTCTTCCCAATCATATGCTTTAATCTGAGCGATAAAGCCTTTTCTGCATCGCTCCTCATGATCTCCCGGGAGTCGAAAATATTGGTAATACACATAGATTCCGGGAATTGGATCCTGTTGTAAAACCCCGGTTTCTTTCCACATTAAGAGGATTTTCTGAGCATTTTCAGCCGGATTATCACCCTGAGGAACAGAAAGATGAATGCTGTTGAGCGGATTTGCGTAAAGCATTTCCCGTTGTTTTGCCGACACCACGTCGAAAAGCGGAGCTGTTAAATCTTCAAGATTTTTAGAAAGTACCTCATTATATCGCCAAGCTTTTAGCGGTAGAATTTCTGCCATCAGACTAGTCGATTTTTCCAGTTGGTGCTTGGAACCACGGTAACTGGGCGAGTGGGATTTACTCTGTTTTCTTCTTTTTGAAAAAACTCCATCGCCAATGCGGCAAGTAATTCTTTTTCCTCATCAGTAAATACAGGATCCAGCTTTTCAGGAGTGAAATACTGTTCAACAAACTTGGTGTCAAAATTCCCTGATAC
>CAYTXN010000548.1:0-2114 GCA_964441195.1 uncultured Limnohabitans sp. | reverse complement strand
CTGCCCCAACCTTTTACTTGTTTTTCGAAAGCAATCGCTTCTTGAATTTCCCTAAAATCCTGTAAAAAGACCAACTCTACTGGCCTTCTTTTAAAAGTGTATGAATAGGGATCAATTCCATCATTATGCTCAGCTATTCTACTTTCAAAATCATTGGTAACTCCAGTGTAATAACTTTTATCCGAGCATTTTAGGATGTAAACAAAATAAGTTTTCATTTTGAATTACTAATGACAATTCCCTATTCAATTTAAGAAATTCTTAAAAAAAAGTCCTCGACTCCGCTCGGACTGACACCAATGTCAACCCTTTATTTATTTAAATTAGCCTCCTTTCTAAAGTAAAATCAGTTTACCACTAATCCAATTCCCATTTTTCCAATCCCCACCTTTCCCTATTTTTATACCAAACCCAAAAAACATGGCAAATCCCATTTGGATCATGACTTCGGCTTTTGATCAACTGAATCTCGATCAAACTGTCGAAAAAGCATTAGAAATCGGTGTGCAGGGACTGGATCTCTGTGTCTTCAGAAAGGATGGAACACGGAATGATTTTGTCGCAACGCATTTGGATTATGAAAATTTCGGACCTGATCAAGCAAAAGCTTTGATCGAGAAATTCAACACCGCCAAACTTCAACTTTCCATTGGTGCATTTGAAAATCTAATCGGTGGTGATCCCGTTCACCGAGTCAAAAACCAAAACCATTTACTCAAACTAATCCGAATCGCCCATTTGCTCGGTGGAAATGAAAACGACGTTAAAGTCGGAACTTTTGTCGGATACAACCATGAACTGGGAAACGAGGAAGGTGGATTTGAGAAAAACCTGCTTGAATATCAGCGGATTTTCGGTCCAATCATACGATACGCAAGTGACTTGGGCGTGACTGTTTTGTATGAAAACTGCCCGATGGAAGGCTGGAGAAGTTCGGGGTTCACGGGCACCTACAACAATCTGACAGGAGTGCTTGCAGCCAGAAAACTCATGTATGAACTCGTCCCAGAGAAAAATCACGGAGAAATCTACGATCCTTCGCATGACGTCTGGCAGCACTCCGATCCGGTGGAAGTCATCAAAAACACGGATATGAGCCGACTGAAGCGAATTCATGTCAAATCAACTCGCAATAACCCGGATCCTTTCTGGGGCAATATGTATCCCATGCAGCAAATCCCAGCGGATTGGGCCGAAAAGCTAGGGATTCATTCCAGCACTAATTCTTGGGATCGGCATCAGTATGAGGCGACTTTACCTGGCTTTGGCTTGGGAGATTCGATGGACTGGCGAGCATTTACTTCGATTTTAAAGAAAAGAGGATTTAGTGGACCATTTGAAATCGAGAATGAGGCAAAACTTTCCAAGCAAACCGGAAAAATGGGAGCCATCGTGCAAGGTTGCAAAGCCGCGGTACAAAACCTTGCTCCATTACTTTGGGAATTGACTGATGAGGGTTGGACTTATCCTACTTCAGAATTCCATCCACTTCGGGATTTTAATCGAAAAGACATTCCTTTGAGCACGATGGATGATATTTTAGACTGAGATGAAAATTAAAAGCTTTCAAATCCTCTACTGATTGTAGATTCTACTTGGCTTCTTTGAAGTACTTTTTGAGACTGAGTGGAATTTAAAATTTAACCTTAAATTCACTTTCCTTCCTGGTGGCCACCTGCATGCAATTCGCTAGATCCTGAGATTTTCATTTTATTCTAAATCAAATTTTAATTTGGTTTGGAATGAGATGTGTAGTTAGTGCCTAAACTTTTCCAGAAATTATCGAAGGCACTAAAAGTGGCAAAACAACAAGAAAACACTAATCACAAAATCATTTCCTTACATAGTATTGAGTCGAGCCAATATCAGTTATGAATTTCAGCGAATCCGAAGTAACCTCGTAGTGGTACTCAATGGCAGTTCCGTCGACGGTAATCGTTAATCGATTATTCCCTGAGGTGGACCAATTTGCTTTAGGAATTTGTGTGTAGTCCAAGGGCTTGGTATATCCATGCTCCTTAAATACATCACGTATCATTTGCAAATCATACAACACCAACCCGTTTTTCAGAAATGAGGTAACGTAAGACTTTTTGGTAAGGATATTATCCTTT
>CAYTXN010000547.1:0-2120 GCA_964441195.1 uncultured Limnohabitans sp. | reverse complement strand
GTCTTTTCCAAATCATGCAGCATACTGCGCAAGTAAAGCCGCCTTGGTTGCGCTTGTGAAGGAAATGGCATTGGATTATGGACCGGAAATACGGGTTAACACCATCTGCCCGGGACCTGTAGATACCCCTTTGATTTGGGATTCTGCTGAGGCATTTCAAAACCCAAGCACTATTGTCCAGCAAACTGCCAACAACACCCTGATGAAGCGATTGGGGAAACCTGAGGACATTGCTTCCTTAGCACTGTTTCTGATTTCCGATGAAGCTTCATGGATCACCGGGTCGGCATATACGATTGATGGAGGTATTTCAACCAGATAAATTATGAAACGACCGATATTGAAGAACAGCTTATTTGATAAAAAATTCTGATAATCCGCAATCCTGCCAGAAATTAAGAAATATACTTTAGAAGTTGCGGCTAATCGTCCACAGACGACGGTCGACTCCCGATGGCAATCGGGAAGCAAGTCCACAGCATGTTCTAAGGAACTTCAAACGATATTTAATAGGGTTACTGGTAAGAAAGCGGATATACATATAAAAAATTAACCCTGATGAAAATCCTTATCACTTCCCTAATTGTATTGTTTAATCTTCCAGGCATTGCTCAAAGCAAGGCCCAAACTGAGAAAAAGGAGGAAAGGATCGTTCTTTTCAATGGCGAAAACCTGGATAACTGGTACTCATTTGTCCAACACCGTGGGCGAGATAGTGATCCCAAAAAGGTCTTTTCTGTTCAGGATGGAATGATCCGGATATCAGGTGAAGAATGGGGCTGTATCACAACAAATGATGAATTCGAAAATTATCGACTTATCGTAGAGTTTAAGTGGGGAGAAAAAACTTTTGAACCCCGAGTGAAAAACGCAAGAGATTCTGGAATCCTACTTCATTCAGTTGGGGAAGACGGAGGTTCGGAAGGGATCTGGATGTATTCCATAGAATGTCAATTGATCGAAGGAGGAACGGGAGACTTTATCGTGGTTGGAGACGGCTCAGAAAACTTCAGCATTACGAGTCCTGTAGCTGAGGAGAAGCAGGGAAGTTCGCCTGTTTTTCAACCGGGAGGAAAAGAAACAACTGTAAACCGAGGAAGAGTCAATTGGTATGGCAGGGATCCTGAATGGAAGGATGTCATAGATTTCCGAGGAACTCAAGATGTGGAAAATCCTGTCGGTGAATGGAATCGAGTGGAGTGTCTGGTCGAAGGTGATAAAATCAGCATTTTTCTCAATGGAAAATTGGTCAATCAGGCTTCCAATGTGAGACCAAGCAGAGGAAAGATTCAAATCCAGTCAGAAGGTGCGGAGATTTTTTTTAGAAAAGTTGAGTTGGAGCCCCTTCCCAAAAACTGAAACGAAAAAAAGTGCGACGAAAAAGAAATGCCCGAAATTTCTCTCGGGCATTTCTCTTGTGTGGGATGATATTTCAACTCAACTATCCTTAAGCATGTGGTAAAGTTCGTCTTTCAATCTCAGACGGTTTATTCTCAATTGATTGACGGTTTCGTCAGAGGCGGGTTCAGCATCTGATTCGATCTTATAGATCTCGTGGTCAATTTCATCATACTCATCGAATAACTTTTTGAAATGTTCATTATCCACTTTCAGATCGTGGATTTTGGTTTCAAACTCGGGAAATTCGTCAGTTAATGGATGCTTTCTAAACATGATTTTAATGGTTTTGTCTTACTACAAGGTTAGCTTTCTCTACACAGGAAAATCATGACAAAGGTCAGTTATGATCAGGATTAAAGTCTTTCAATTGACTTTATGGGAAATTGAAGTGCCGAAAAATCCTTAATAGAAAAAATACCTTTAACCTTTGATCAGCTTCAGGTGCTTGGCTCGTACATTACACTATGCTTCAATTTGCAACGTGCTCAATCCTATTTTTTTTGATTTTTGGGAGAATTACAAATCCAGCAATCGCACAACTGGATTCTGTTCAGCAGTCGAAAAGGGCAATATTTATTTTACCTCTGGTGTATTATACTCCAGAAACTCGATGGGTTTTTGGAGTGGGTGGCGCAACTAATTTCAATCTTGGGGATAGCTCAAACACATATGAAAGTCAAGCGGTATTTGGAGTTGCCTATTCTTTGCGAAAGCAATTC
>CAYTXN010000546.1:0-2121 GCA_964441195.1 uncultured Limnohabitans sp. | reverse complement strand
GCATCATGGGTTGGAAAGAATACGAGCTTGAAGTGATGCGGGATAATATTGGGAATATGATCGTGATCTGTTCGATTGAAAACTTTGACCCTTGTGGAGTGCATACAGGGGATTCAATTACCGTTGCACCTGCTTTGACCCTTCCTGATACGGTTTATCAGCAAATGAGAAATCATGCGATCACCATGATGAACAGCATCGGGAATTTTGCCGGAGGATGTAATGTGCAGTTTGCTGTAAGTCCCGATAATCAGACCATCATCGGTATCGAGATCAATCCACGTGTATCAAGATCATCTGCTTTGGCGTCTAAAGCCACTGGATATCCGATCGCCAAAGTCGCTGCAAAACTTGCCATCGGTTACAATCTGGATGAATTGAGCAACTCCATTACCAAGACCACTTCCGCATTTTTTGAGCCTTCAATAGATTATGTAATCGTAAAAATCCCACGTTGGAACTTTGATAAATTCAAAGGTTCTGATAAGAGATTAGGTCTTTCGATGAAGTCGGTTGGCGAAGTGATGGGAATTGGGAGAAATTTTCAGGAGGCCTTGCAAAAAGCTTGTCAGTCACTTGAGATCAAACGAAACGGACTTGGAGCAGACGGAAAGGAGCTCAAGGATCAGGACAAAATTCTTTATTCCTTGGCGAATCCAAGTTGGGATAGACTTTTTCATGTGTACGATGCTTTTAAGCTTGGAATCTCTTTCCGTACCATTCATGACCTCACTAAAATCGATAAATGGTTCCTGAGACAGATTGAGGAGTTGATTCATTTTGAAAATGAAATTTCAAAATATAAAATTGATACCATTCCATTTGAGGTAATGGATGTAGCCAAGAAAAAAGGCTATGCAGACCGTCAAATTGCCCACTTGTTGGATTGCTTAGAGAGCGAGGTATTTAACAAGCGCTATGAGGAAATGGGAATCAAACGAGTCTACAAACTGGTAGACACTTGCGCTGCCGAGTTTGAGGCCAAGACTCCATATTATTATTCCACTTTTGGGCAAGAAAATGAATCTGTAAGATCGGATAAGAAAAAAATCGTCGTTTTGGGTTCAGGTCCAAACCGAGTTGGTCAAGGAATCGAGTTTGACTACTCTTGTGTTCACGGTGTCTTGGCAGCAAAAGAGTGTGGCTACGAGACCATCATGATTAATTGTAACCCGGAGACTGTTTCTACAGATTTCGATATCGCTGACAAGCTTTATTTCGAGCCGGTATTCTGGGAACATATCTACGAGATCATCCTTCAGGAAAATCCAATTGGAGTTATAGTCCAGCTAGGTGGTCAGACTGCTTTGAAACTCGCTGAAAAGCTGGATAAATACGGCATCAAAATCATCGGAACGAGCTTCGAAGCTTTGGATCTGGCTGAGGATAGAGGGAGATTTTCAACCCTTCTAAAAGACATTGGGATCCCATATCCGGAGTTTGGTACAATTCATAACACGGATGAGGCGCTTGAACTTTGCAAGACCATCGGATTCCCGCTTTTGGTGCGCCCAAGCTATGTATTGGGTGGACAAGGAATGAAAATCGTGATCAATGAGAAAGAACTCGAGCAGCACGTAGTCAATGTGTTGCGCGATATTCCAAACAATGAAATCTTGCTTGATCATTTCTTGGAAGGAGCCATTGAGGCAGAAGCAGATGCGATTTGCGACGGTGAAAATGTATACATCATCGGCATCATGCAGCACATCGAGCCTGCAGGAATTCACTCAGGAGATTCTTACGCAGTATTGCCTCCCTACAATTTGGGAGATTATGTGATGCGACAAATCCAGATGTATACAGAGAAAATCGCCTTGGCATTGAAAACTGTAGGCTTAATCAATATTCAGTTTGCAATCAAAAATGACAAGGTCTACATCATTGAAGCCAACCCTAGAGCTTCCCGAACAGTGCCATTTATCTGCAAGGCGTATCAGGAACCTTATGTCAATTATGCCGTAAAGGTGATGCTAGGGGAGAAAAAGGTGACTGACTTTGAATTCAAACCAGTGAAAAAAGGTTATGCAATCAAAGAACCTGTGTTCTCTTTCCATAAATTCCCAAATGTAAACAAGGAACTTGGACCTGAAATGAAATCTACCGGAGAGGCAATCTACT
>CAYTXN010000545.1:0-2127 GCA_964441195.1 uncultured Limnohabitans sp. | reverse complement strand
CCGTTTGCAAAGCAGTGCTTTTACCAACTCAATGTTTTAATTAAAGAAAAGGACTCTAGAGTCACCATTACTTCTGTCTGGAATAGTTTATCTATATTAATTTTAAATTGTTGCTGACGACTCGACGCTTGGCGACACGTGCAGGCACATTGCGCCAAAAATAGAAAGGACTTTACTCAGCTATAATAAATCCGTAAAAAAACAAAAAGTCGAAAAACTACCATCTAAACCTTGAATCACTAATACTGATTGAAATTCAATCAATTACAATTCTCAGCTGCAGCTTGGTCTTTTTTATAAGTAGTGAGTTTTAGAAAACCTGCAGCCGGTAAAAAACCTAATTTAAACAATACTGGATGGGATTTTAACAAAAAAAGAGGTCGTTTCTGACCTCTTTTTTAAAATGGCTCCCCTTCAGTTTACGTTTTCGAATCAATTACAAAGAGATCTAGAGCAATTGATTGAACTAGGAGCATATATGTTGGTCAAAAAACAGGGTAGTATTGTTTGAATTAGTATTTTCAAAATCTTATAAAACACCAAAAATTCTTTTTCTAAAAAAACCAAAGATGATCACCTTATTGATAAAAAGTCGATCAGATTATTCAAAGTTATATGACTTGATAAGACAGGATTTTTCCAGTCAGGAAATTCGAATTATTCTAGCTCAGAACTTCCTATCTCCGTTGGATGTCTTGATCCTTACCCAATTTATCATTCATCAGCTCACTCAGAATTGTGATATCTATTTAGAAGCTCAGAATCCAATGGTTTTTGAATATGTAAAGGCTATCGGTCTCCTGGGTTTTTGTCAAAAAAATCATTCAGAATCAACAGAAATCAATGAGATTCCAAGTTTTACTGCAATGCCAATCAAAAGGCTGAAAAGGGAAACTATGGACTATTACATCAATAGTACCCAAGTTTACTTTGAGTCGATTTGCCATGGGAAAGACTTGGGTGTCTTGAATATTGCTTTGGCCGAATTGATCAATAATGTTCATGATCATGCAAAGTCCCCAATTGATTCCTACGTTTTTTGTCAGTACTATCCAAACCATGGTGAAATTATTCTTGCTGTTTCAGATTTAGGAATAGGGATTCCTTATTCTGTAAATTCTTTTATGCAAAGGAAAGGGGAGAATCTTTTGAGTCCAGAAGACACTGTAAAGTGGGCTTTAAAATTGAAGAAAACTACTCAGTCAATGCCTTACAATGCAGGAAGAGGATTGGATACAATTTCTTCTTTTGTTAAGGCGAACCAAGGGAGTTGGCAAGTGTATACTGATTCTGTGAAAATGTTTTCAGACCCATCGGTAAATATCTTTGAAGAAAATCCAATTGAAAATTTTAAAGGAACGGTAATTGAGATAAATATAAAAGTTACCAACTTAGAAGAGAAGAGCATTTCAGAATCTTTTGATTGGTGATTTTTAATGTAAATTTGTGCCTTATGAAAATCAGACTTACAGATATTGTTACTGAAACCTATTCAAATTCAGCTGGTTATAAGTTGTTTTTGGAGTTGAAGAAGCATGTGAGTGATAATTCTCCTTTGGAATTGTCTTTCCTGGGGTCTACACCTCCATCATCTTCATTTTTAAATTCCTCTTTTGGTTCTCTTATCGAAGAGATCGGGATCGAAAGATTCAAATCCTTCATTAAACCGACTGAACTTTCTTCAAGTCAAGCCTCAATGCTAAAGCATTATATCAGCACATTCAATTCGGACGTAAAGGCTTGACCAAAAATAATAATGAATGAAGTGGGATTGGGTTTTTGCTCAATCCCTTTTTTGATTTAGGAGATTTACGGTGTCGAATTTAAAAAAGATCATTTTCCAAACTCTGAAGTTCGAACCGTCAATTAAAAGTACTTTATTGCCCAAATCTTCCTGGTTTCCAATAACATATGAGGCTATAAAATGAAAAAGGCTGACAAAAATGTCAGCCTGATCAATGTGGCTCCCCCTATCAACGATAGTTGCAACCGAATAAGCTTATTTCGGTCATTAGGAGAGATTCAAAAACAAACCTTAACCAGGGAAAGAATTTAAAGTAGCATCCTTCAGGTTAAAGGAATTAATAACTTTTATTTCGTTTGTTTCGTTTATTTCGATTATACTTG
>CAYTXN010000544.1:0-2135 GCA_964441195.1 uncultured Limnohabitans sp. | reverse complement strand
ATCTTTTAAAAATTCGGTAGCTTTATCTGGATGGCTCATGAGATGGCTTGGTTTAGGATTTCGGCCACGTGCATAAATTTCAATTTTTGCCCTTCTCGGGTGGCAATTCCTTCCAGGTGCATAATGCAGGACATATCTCCGCCAGTGATGATTTCTGATTGGTGCTGGATATGATCTTCCAATCGATCTTTTCCCATCCGTATCGAAAGGGCCTCTTCTGTGACTGCAAAAGTTCCCCCAAATCCACAACATTCGTCTGTCCTACTCAATTCCACCCATTCCAAACCTTGCAGATTTTCTAAAAGTTTTCGGGCTTTGTTGAATGGATCCTGATTCAATTCTGAGCTGGAAGCCAGACGTAATCCCCGCTGTCCATGGCAAGAAGCATGGTAACCCACGCGATGCGGAAAGCTTCCTTCCAGCTTTTCTACTTTTAGAATATCAGTGATAAATTCAGTCAATTCAAAAATTTTATTGTGCAGCTCTGCCTGTTCTTTTTCCAATCCCGAAACTAGAGGAGAATGCTCTTTGACATGTAAAACACAACTTCCGGAGGGTGCTACCACGTACTCAAAATCCTTAAAAAGCTCTATAAAATGTCGAGTTGCTCCGATTGTATCCCGTTCATATCCTGCATTAGCTAATGGTTGTCCGCAGCAAGTTTGTCCTGAAGGATAGCTCACCTTGCAGCCTAGTTTTTCCAGCAACTCAAGCGAAGCAATTCCAACTTTTGGGTAGAATTGATCGACATAGCAGGGAATAAATAAGGCAACAGTTGGTGAATTTACTTTCATCATGGGTAAGTTAATCTGAGGAGTCCATATTCACCAGCATTGCGGCGCCTAATGCGGATCCATTGGGAAAGTCACTGGGAATAATCTCTAGATCTGGAAGTTTTTTGCGAAGCATTTCCAAGAAAATGACATTGGCGTTGAATCCACCATCAACAAAAAATCTGGAAACCGGAGCACCATTAAGCACGAGCTGGATAGAAGCTACCTGAATATCAGTGAGCTCGTGAAGGAATGTATAATAAGCTTCGGTAAATCCAGAAAAGCTATTCCAATCAGTGGATTCGGCTTTTTCTAAGCCATAATCAGCTGGTTTTAAATAATGGAAACCAATTTGCTTTGTGGGGTTTTGCTTTACTTTTTGATAAAGTGACTCATCAAATTTCAGTTTTTTGTAGGTGCCAAGGGGAAGCTGCCAATGAGTATACATTTCTTCTACTTGAACCTTGTGCTCTTCCCCAATGAATAAGCGAGAAATCTTGATCGGTTGACCCGTGATGCTTAGGAACTGGAGGCAATCCTTATAAAGTTCAGACTCCGAAAGAGAAGTCTTGTTAAAGGGATTGATGGCAATTGCCCATGTGCCGGTCGAAAGAAGTGCAAACGGTTCTTTTTCCTGTTTTAAATAAGGTAAAAGCGCACCTGAAGAATCATGAACCCCGATTCCACAGGGAATGCTTCCAAGTTCGGGTTTTGTTTTTAAAAGAGAATTTCCAGGAAGGATAGGAGGAAGTAGAGCTTCGATTCCTTCTCTTTTCACCCAATCATGATAATCCATCTTTGCAAAATCCCAGAGTCCGGTGTGGCAGCCGATGCTGGTGTAATCAGAGACCATTTCCCCTGTGAAAATCAAACTCAAATATTGCGGAAGGTGTAGACAGTACTTTACCTTTTTGAAGAAATCAGGCTTGGCATATTTCAGAAAATAAAGCTGAAGTCCTGAATTGAGCATCGCCAATGGAGGGGAGGAAGTCTGTTGGCAAAAAGCTGCTTTCCCACCATTTTCGCTATAAAACCGATCTAATAAATCCTCTGGATATGGCTTAAGGTAGTCATAGAGTGGTGTAACTGGTTCTCCGAATTCATCTGTTTGAACAAATGAAGCTCCATGTCCAGAAAAGTTGAGCTTTGTGATCTCGAATTCTGTTGAATTAAGCGCTTCGCGAAAAGTCTCCAACATCCATTCTCTTAAGGGAAGAACCGGCTCGCTGGGAAAACCATCCTCATCAGGGATGGCATCCAGTCGAATGTAGGTGTTGAATACTTCTTTTAGATTTTCATCAAAAAGGAAGAATTTTTTATTGGTTTTTCCGATGTCAAAGACTGCAGTGACTTGGATTTTAG
>CAYTXN010000543.1:0-2166 GCA_964441195.1 uncultured Limnohabitans sp. | reverse complement strand
CCACATCAAACTTATCACTTTTATACACCTTCAGGTTGTTTTCCAAAATCCAAAGGATTATTTCCAGTTACCTTCGGTAGATGCGTCAGTTCTAGAACCTACTCTAAGTGCTTTTTCTTTGTTATTTGCTCTTCGCTCTGGATTGATTGGATTAGGATCTCTGATTTCAAACACGTTTACCAAATAACCGCCGGTTTTTTCAACTTTGTCTGCAAAGAACTCAAATTGCTTTCCACCGGATCCAGGCACGACTGGTAAAATATCGATATTGAAATCAGGGTATTTTCTTTCATTGAAAAGGGAATCCATTACTGCTACAGAACCAAGCGTGTCATAAGTGATCGAAGTTTCCTCAGCACCATAGTCCAATAACTTAGTAGTCTCAGTTCGCTGTACCAACCAGATCGTACCATCTTCAATAAACATCTTTAGAGAATCCCAAGTGCTTGCATATTTACCATTAGTGGCCTGATAGGCAATCTGTGCTTCGCGAAGCATCGTAAGCTTTTCAATAGTTGCGGCTTCCAGCAAAGCAATTCTTTTTTCTTCTTCCACAACGTCATTTACTCCTTTCCAGAGTAGGTAGCCAAAAGCAATAGCAACAACTAAGAAAACAACTGAGAGAATTTTTGTAAGATTCATTTGGATAGAGATTTAAAATCTGATTAAGGTTGAGGTTTTTAAAACGTGCTATTTTATGGAAATATTCTCAAAATTAAAATATCCTTTCCATAATCCCAGCTCTGAAAGGGATTTAATTCCCCAAAAGATCTTGTGTAGGGATTCATTAGGAATACTTTTGATTTCATCGAACGATTTCCATGCTATTTCGAGTAAGATTTGGTAAGTATGGGAAAGCTCGGGGTCTTTTCCCAATTTTACATTGCCGTTTATCCTTTTTACTTCAAAAAAATGCTCCATGGCGTGCAATGGGGGATCCAAATATTCATGAACAAAGAGATACTTACCGATTTCTATCTCCAAATTGGTTTCTTCCAGAAATTCACGAGTTAAATTTTCTTTTGCACTACTTCCGAAATTCATTCCTCCGCCGGGAACCGACCAGAGGATTTTTCCATTCCCCATTTGATGTTTGACCATCAGGAGTTTTTCATTTTCAATCAGGATTCCATTAACTCGAGTACGGAGTTGGTTTCCAAATTTAGCTTCGATTTCCTTGCTGATTTCGTCTTTTGACATTTACATTCGTTTCTATGAGTAAAGATAATCAGGCTGAAATAAAGCCATCGGTACTGCTCGGTAAATATTTTCCATTTTCACCAACACTTGGGCAAGCTGAATTTTTTAAGAGAATGGATTTTTTTCTTAGGAAGAAACCTGAAGAAAAACCCGTTTTCGTTTTGAAAGGCTATGCGGGTACGGGGAAAACCTCGCTGACCTCTGCTTTGGTAAAAGTTTTACCTAAAATGGATTTGCGTTCACTTCTGCTCGCTCCAACTGGCCGGGCGGCTAAAGTGATGAGCAATTACTCGGGACGGGGTGCCTACACCATTCATAAAATCATCTACAAACCCAAAGGTGACCCTGGGACAATGGGTGGAGGTTTTATTCTTCAAAAAAATTATTACAAAGACACTGTATTTATAGTCGATGAATCATCGATGCTCGCTGATGATGGTGGTATGTCAGGAAATCTACTTTGGGATTTGATCCAATATGTCTTTTCGGGAAAAGATAACCGCCTTCTGCTGATTGGGGATACAGCGCAGCTTCCTCCGGTGGGGAGTGAGTATAGTCCTGCCTTGGATGCTGGGTATTTGCTTCGACAATATCGATTGGAAGCTGATCAGATTGAGCTTTCAGAGGTGATGCGACAGCGCTTGGAATCTGGGATACTTTTCAATGCGACATCACTAAGGGATCAGCTTTTGCAACAAGAGCCAACAATAAAAATCCAGACAAGTACTTTTCGTGACATTTTTAAGATGACTTCCGAAAGATTGGAAGATGGGCTTCGATATGCCTATGGGAAATATGGGACTGAAAATACGACTATTGTCACTCGCTCCAACAAATCTGCCGTGCAGTTCAATCTTTATATCAGAAGTGTTATTCATTTCTTCGAAGAAGAGATTAATTGCGGAGATCTACTCATGATTGTGAAGAACAATTACACTTACATGGCAGAGTCGGAAAAAGTGAATT
>CAYTXN010000542.1:0-2176 GCA_964441195.1 uncultured Limnohabitans sp. | reverse complement strand
ATAGTAATGGTGAAAACTGAACCATTGGCGTCTGATTCTATAGCAAGACTGCCCCTGTGGGCCTTTATGATATCATGTGTAATACTCAGCCCCAGTCCCGTGCCTTCCGTACCTTTTTTGGTTGTGAAAAAAGGCTGCAGGATTTTGTCCTTGATCTCATCCGGGATTCCGGGGCCATTGTCTTGGATAGCTATTCGAATTTGACCTTTCTCCAAACTGGTTGTCACCTTTAATTTTGGCAGGTATTCTATTTTATTCCCCTCCTCTACTTCGTACTTCGTACCTGGTACTTCGTACTTCTTACCCCTCATGGCGTCAAAAGCATTGTTGCATAGGTTGATAATTACCCTGGAAAAGTCCTCTTTGATCAGTGGAACATCGGTAATCCCAGGATCCAGATCCAATTGGATATCCACATCGATCGGATTTTTACCGGCCCGCATCCCATGAAAACTCAGGTTCACATACTCCCTGATAAGGGCATTGAGGTCAGTGGGGTCCATCTTTCCGGAGCCACCCCGGGAGTGCTGAAGCATGGAACTCACGATGCTGTTTGCTCGGGTGCCGTGCTCGTGGATTTTCTCAAGATTAGATTTGATGTCTACCATGTTGTCCTTGATAAGAATCTCGTCTCTCTCTTCTATTCCTTTTTCTATTTCTTCCAAAGCCTCATCAATTAACTCTAAGGATACACCGGAAAAATTATTCACAAAATTCAGTGGATTCTTGATTTCGTGTGCGATGCCTGCAGTAAGTTGGCCCAGGGAGGCGAGTTTTTCCTGTTGTACGAGCTGGGATTGAGTGGCTTTAAGTTCGGTTAAAGAATGGCTAAGCTCAGCCGTTCGAACAGCCACTTGGTTTTCCAATAGCGAATTCTGATGCATCAACAGATCTTTCTTTTCATTCTCCGCCTGCATTCGGCCCTTAAACAGGATTTTTATCCGGTAACCGACTCCTAAAAGCACTGTTACCATTACTCCTGCGTATGCAAGGGAGAGTTTGTCGAAAGGCATTTGGATCAATTGTGCACTGATCATCACCAATATGCCTATTCCCATGAATCTTGAAAGTGGGTCATTTAAAAATAAATAGACAGCTCCTGTCACGAGATAAATACCGATAAAGGTTAACATGTAGAGCATGAAAATGGAAGCATTTTCAAAATGAAGGGTTAGTTGAAAAAGAATTAAACTCGAGAAAAACAAAACCCAAACGGCCCCCAGGATGATTTTATCTAATTTCTTATGTTTCAATCGAAGATCGATAAATACCCTAGAAAACTGAATCAAAATGGAAATCACCAAAAATGAGGTCCAAGCACCAACATATATACCGTTTTGAGGATTTTCAGGGTAAAGGAGTGGGGTCAGCGGATCAGAAGACCAAATGGTTAGGTTATCCACGATTACCAAGGTTGTGAAAATTAAAAACCAGATAGAGGTTTTGTCCCTTAGATAAATGAACATGATCAAGGCAAGGATCCAGATCACCGTAAATGATCCAAACAGCAAAAAATTTCTCTTTTCCAACGGGAATTCCGGCAAAGAAGTGGTTGGGTCATAAATTGACAATTTGGGGAAAGTAGTCGTTTGGCTGTAATTTTTACTGATGTTTATCCAAAGGGTCTGCCGGCTCCCCGACGAAATGCTGAGATTCAGCAAGGATTGGGTATGTCGGCTGTTGAAATCCCTTTTAGAGGCTGGGACAAAAGATCCTGTCATTCCAGTAGCGGCAATCTGTCCATCAACTAAAGTGTAGGATTTTATTTCCGAATAATTATTGGAATACCCATAGCCTGAGAAGGAATTCTCCACGTAAAGGAGCCAATTTTGGAGCTCCACTTCACTGATAAATTCAATGGCAAACCAGTACTTTACAAATTGCTCGATAATCTTGTCATTCGGATCGACCTCTAATATCTGCCCATCCTTAATGTCCCCGTTTAGAATATCCTGAATGGATAGGGGACTGTCGCCTTCTTTGATTATCCAGCCAGGTTGTGGCAATTCCTGTATGGATTGATACGAGTCGATGGTGACGGAAACCGGGTCGGGTAAACGCCCATCCTGTGCACTGACTATTGTGAAAAAGCTCAAGCATAGGATCAAAGAAAGGAGTGCGGGCCAGGATTTAATCATCTCATGAATTAGTGGGGATAGTAATGGTGAAAACTGAA
>CAYTXN010000541.1:0-2178 GCA_964441195.1 uncultured Limnohabitans sp. | reverse complement strand
ATTTCGTTCAGCATCTATTGGGAGACAATACTCCGCTGCCTGTCGATATGATCGAGATGCAGCGGGATAAACCGAAGAATAGTGATCAGTAGGCGGTCACAGTAGTTTTCGATAACCTTTGAGTGCGCCGCGGCGTACTCGAAGGTTTTTTTATTTTTCTACCGCTGAGCGTAGATGATCGCAAAGATTTTTCACCACAGAGTTCTCAGAGAAAAAGAGATATAGGAAATAAGCTGTAAAATGGACTTTTGAACTTTTTGGCTTAATTGGCCTTTTCCAAGGTCACGGAGGTGAAAAACTAAAGCTTTTCTAGGGGTAACCTTTGATCTCTGCGATTTTTGCGCCTCTGCGGTGAAAATCTAATCCTGAAATATGAAATCAGATTTATCTGACCTTTGGGAAGGATTGTCTATACCTTGTAGCTTTGTTTTACGTAACTAATGCTATGAAAATTTTTGAGTGCGATCACTGTCGTCATGCCCTATTTTTTGAGAATCATCGTTGTGAAAAGTGCGGTCACTTAACGGGTTATTCAGCTGAAAATCAGGATATCCTTACTTTCGATCCAGCTAAATTGGTTATGGAATCGGACAAGGATGGTCAGCTGTATCGCTATTGTGCCAATCGGGAATTTGATGTCTGTAATTGGTTGATTCCATTCGAAAATGGAGAAAAATACTGTAAAGCATGTGAGCTTAATCGTACGATTCCAAATCTGTCGGACCGGCAAAATTTCCGAAAATGGCAAAAACTGGAGGTGGCGAAACATCGATTGATTTACCAGTTGGACCGCTTGAATCTTTCGTATGTGAGTAAGTTTAAAAATACTACTGAGGGCCTTTGTTTTGATTTTCTTTCACGAAATCCCAGTCATAACCGCATGACGGGTCATTCCAGTGGGGTGATCACTATCTTGCTAGAGGAGGCGGATTCGGTGCATTTGGAAAAGATGAAGAGTGAATTGCTTGAGCCGTACAGGACCTTGATTGGGCATTTTAGGCATGAAGTCGGGCATTATTTTTGGGATTTGTTGATCGCAAAAGATTCAGAAATTCTAGCCGAATTCAGGTCGATTTTTGGAGATGAGCGAGGGGATTATAATCAAGCTTTGCTCAAATATTACCAATCCAAATATCAAACGGATTGGGAGGGTCGCTTTATCAGTCAATATGCAAGTTCGCATCCTTGGGAAGATTGGGCCGAAACTTGGGCCAATTACCTGCATATCATGGCTATGGCAGAAACATCATTTTCTTTTGGGATATCGGTCAATCCTAAATTGAAAGAACGATCACTCCATGGTGAAATCGACTTTGATCCTTATCAGACCCCCGATTTTAACCGGATTTTCAAAGCATGGTTTCCTATATCATTTGCAATTAATAGCCTCAACCGCTCTATGGGAATTCCGGATGCTTATCCTTTTGTGATCAATAGCGCGGTTATTAAAAAAATGAAGTTTATCCATCGTTTGCTTTTTCGGATACGGTAATTGGTTTTTAGCTGAGGAGATTGGTATGAATCGCTAAGTTATTTAGCAACAAAGGTAAATCAAGGTTTTCTCCATTAGTGAAGAACTAAAATCCCGATCTCTATTTCTTATAAAAATTCTCCACGGCCACTGCGTCTGCGTTGGTAAAAATCATTTAAACTCCTTCTTCAAAATCATATAATTCACAGATTCATCAAAAAGAATGATCGGCATGCGACTTTGTGAAGGAGGAAGTTCAAAGAAGGGTAATGAAGCCTCATTTGGTTTCATGGATTCCAAATTGGACATATTCAATTCCCGTTCAAGGAGAAATTCCTTAGGTAAGTGGACTTCGATCGAATCTCTTCGAAGGGTGTCAAGTTTTCCCAGAAATAGGTGATTTCGAAAATCGATTTTTGATTGAGACTGTAGATTTTTGTTAATCCCATTTGGCACTATACCTATATTGCTCTTCTGTGCTAAGGCGAGAGCTGAAAATCCAAAAGTGAGGAAAAAAATTAGAGCTGTAGTTTTCATGGCAGTCAGGAAATAAGTGTTGACAATTTTTATTTCAGGTTATTCTAAGACTCTCGCCAAAGATAAGATGTGTCCTTTTATGTAAACGCAATTATTAAATTATCATCTAACCTGATTATTACCAATTATTTAACTTCTATTAATCAACCGGTTTGACAGTAGGATCAAAC
>CAYTXN010000540.1:0-2183 GCA_964441195.1 uncultured Limnohabitans sp. | reverse complement strand
AAATACAAATCCACCCTCTACATTTGTTGGTATATCAATTAGATTTTCTATGATTAAATATAAAATTCAGTGTAAAAATCCAGCCTCTCAGTTCATTGAGCTTGAACTAATACTGAATCTCGAAGAAACTGAGCAGGTAAAACTCCAATTACCTGCTTGGAGAGCAGGCCGCTATCAACTGGCAAATTATGCTCAAAATATTCGAAGCTTAAGTGTACTAAATTCATTGGGTAATAGTGTTTTAGTAGAAAAGACAAGTAAAGACTGCTGGGCATTCATTTCTAATCAAGAAGGACTTTACAGAATTTGCTATGAATATTTCTGCGGAAAAATGGATGCAGGAAGCTCATGGGTCGATGACGAACAGGTTTATCTGAATCTGGTCAACTGCAGTTTTGATGTAGAGGGAAAAAGTGAGGAAGAGATTGAAGTCACTCTAGATTTACCTCAGTTTCCGAAGCAAATCAGCACACTGATTCCGATTTCCGATTCCGTCTGGAAAGCAAATGGTTTCCAAATGTTGGCCGATTCTACAATTCTAGCCTCCAAAAACCTCACTCATTGGGATTATTCGATTGGAGAAACTCAATTTCACATTTGGATTCATGGCACCATTCATTTCGACCAAAACCGATTTTTAGATCATTTTAAATCCTTTTCGGCAAAATTGATTCAGGATTTTGGAGAATTCCCGGAGCCGGAATATCATTTCATTTTCCAACTTTTACCCTATCCGCACTTTCATGGTGTGGAACATCGTCGGGGAACGGTAATCACTTTTGGCCCTGCGGAAAGTCTTTCAAATCCAGATCAAATGGAAGAATTGCTTGGTGTAAGTTGTCACGAACTCTATCATGCTTGGAATGTCTGCCGAATCAGACCTCAGGAACTTCTGCCCTATGATTTTTCCAAAGAAACCTATACCAAAGCTGGATTGCTGCTGGAAGGTGTCACAACCTACATGGGGGATTTGTATTTGCTCAAATCTGGCGTGTATGATCAACCAACCTACTTAAAGCATTTGGAAAAAGTCCTGGCCCGGGAATCTGCAAGCTTTGGCTGGCGAAATCACACGATTGATGAATCTTCTTTTGACCTTTGGCTGGATGGATACGTTGCTGGAATTCCAGACCGCAAAGTCAATATCTACACGCATGGAGCTTTACTTGCTCTTTGTATAGATATTTTATTGTTGAAAAATGGTAGTTCGCTCCATTTAATCATGAAAGAAATGTGGGAACGATTTGGAAAACCATTCAAAGGATATAGGATGGAAGATTTTGAACAGCTGGTTTTTGAAAAATTCTCTGACAATACCGAAATCCAAGCATTCTTCTTCGACTTTATTCACGGTAAAGAAGACCTTTTTCCCTTCCTCAAAACCCAACTATCAACTATCGGAATCGAAATGACTGAATCAAAAAGTGTTGATTGGCTTTTGCATAATTATGGAATCCGAACTAATTCAGATGGGGTGATTACACAACTTCATCCAGATTCCAACGCCTACTTTTCACTTATGAGAAATGATAGAATCCTAAATGTTCCTAGCGAAAAGTCTTTGGAATCGACAGGATTGAAACTGGAAATCGAACGAAATGGAAGAAGTCTGGAGATTTCAATTGAGAAAGAAAACAGAACTTTCTTTCCAGATTTTCGCCTCGATCTAACGGATATAAATCCTTTAACTGAAATGTGGAAGGCATAAAAAAGGCCTCCTAAATTGGGAGGCCTTCAAACTTAAATCTAAGTGACTTATTGAAAATCGGAATCCGAAAGTGTCTGATTGAATTTTACCGAAACCATTTTAGCTTCCAAAGCAACCGGAAGCATTGGGTTTTTAATAGTCAACATCATGGGGAACATCACACCATCTACCTCTTGGTAATCAGAGTAAGTGATATCACCTGCAGCTGCTGAACTTGTTTTGATTTTTAAACCACTTTCCACTGCATAATATTCATTGGTAACCATACCGTTTGGCGCAGTAATTCCCAGTTTGTTGGCCTGCTGTCCGTCAATTTCTTCAGTACCTAAAAACTCCAAACTGAATCCCATATCCTGATAATACTGTTCAGGGAAAACATAAGTTTGTGGCTTAAGCAATGCAACAGTTTCTTCAGGAAGTTCTTGAACTTGACCCATCATAATCATTTGGCCACTGCCATTTACAAGCAAGGTCT
>CAYTXN010000539.1:0-2194 GCA_964441195.1 uncultured Limnohabitans sp. | reverse complement strand
ACATGCGCCGATGTGTCATCACCCGCTGATTCATAAACTGCTGTAAATGGTGACCTGGAATCAACTCATGCTGAACAGTCGCTCTGGAAAAATGAGGGTTGTTTCCACGCATGGACATCATTTTTTCCTCGTGGCTCATTTCAGAAGTTGGGTAAGAAATCTGAATTACCTCACCGCCTAAAAAGAACGGACTCACACGCTGTCGCTCGGCTGAGATCATCGTCGTTCGCCAAGTTTCTTTGGCTAATTCAGGCACTGTGATCCAATCATTTTTCTCCATGATTTCGATGGCTTCCTCACCCAATCTCGCTACTTCCTCAGGCCAGGCTCCGGCTGGCAAATAGGTGTTTTTCACCATCTCCAAAGCCGCTTTCCAATCATTCCCAAAACCCAATTCATTAGACGCTTTGAGCATTTCTTTTTCACACCATGCAAACTGCTTCTCTGCTTCTGCAATCAATTCTTCAGGCGAATACGCAATCATTTCGAACGCCAATTGCTTTTCCAGAGCTTCACGCCCAATTGGTTTACCGATGATTCCGCTGCCATCATCTTTCACCGAATTAGTATAGTGCTCACGCAAACCTTTGGCATACGCTTTCATACTTGCATCCAGTTTTTTCCAAGGCTCTGGCATCCACCAAGTGAATTCCGGATCGTAATCGAAATAGAAATCATAGGATTCTTTTACAACTCGATTTAGACTTTCCACCGCAGATGCCGCTAAGTCTGCTTTTTGCCAAGAATCATATTTTGCTGAATTGGGTAAAGCCTTCAATTGAACCTCAACAGATTTTGAAACCTGATTCCAAAGGGCAGCTAATTCTTGGGAGTTAGGTTGCTTGGCTCTTCTTCTAGCTGTGACAAAATCTTCCAAAGGCTTACCAAAAGCTAGTACCGACTGAACTTCGACAAATGCTCGTTTGTCCAAATCCAAAGTCGCTAATTCTTTTTCCAAGTAATTTCTAAACAGCACATAATCGATCTTACCGTCCTCTGAGAGTGCATTATAGTTCTGTGCTTGCAGGCTTTTCAGGTAATCCTGATTGAAGGATTCCATTCGGGAGAAATACTCCGCAGAAAGCCGATTGATGTACAATCGAGCAAGTGCTCCACGATCTGCTTGATAGGTTTGGATCATGGAAACTAATTCGGTGGCTTCTGCTAGTCCAGCCGATAATATCAAAACCACAAGGAGAAATAGCTTTTTCATAACATAAGGATGGTTGACGATTCGATATCGTAGTTAGAATTTTTTTTCTAAAACCCCGTGACCATTGGAGGAAATTCTGCATC
Organism: uncultured Limnohabitans sp.; assembly: GCA_964441195.1. Taxonomy (GTDB): domain Bacteria; phylum Bacteroidota; class Bacteroidia; order Cytophagales; family Cyclobacteriaceae; genus Algoriphagus. Next base: position 898 of record CAYTXN010000539.1, on the reverse strand, counting down.
TAAGTATTATAGACTGCAATTATCCTTTTTTAAAGAAAGTCTTTAAAATCAAATCCTTATATTCAAAATGCAAAAAATTGAACCTTCGATGATTTGCTTTTTATTGAATTCTTTTTCCAACCTGACACTGTAACCCTTTTATCTATGGAATTACTCATTAAAAATCTCTCCAAAACCTATCCAAATGGAGTGAAAGCACTAAACGATATTTCTCTGACAGTTCCTCAGGGCATGTTTGGACTTCTTGGACCAAACGGAGCCGGCAAATCCACCCTAATGCGGACCATCGCCACACTTCAGGATGCGGATTTTGGTACTGTCACGATGGATGGGATTGATGTATTGAAGGACAAACAAGCGGTGAGAGAGCGTCTGGGATATTTACCCCAAGACTTTGGACTATATCCAAGGATCAATGCTGAGACGATGCTAGACCACATCGCACAGATGAAAGGGATAGGAAATAAATCCGAGCGAAAGGAACTTGTTGCGTCACTTTTACAAAAAGTCAATCTTTTTAAAGACCGTAAAAAAGGTCTCGGAACTTTCTCCGGCGGCATGCGACAGCGATTCGGAATCGCGCAGGCTTTGGTTGGTAATCCTTCTCTGATTATAGTAGACGAACCCACTGCGGGTTTGGATCCATCTGAGCGAAACCGATTTTACAACCTGCTTTCAGAAATTGGAGAAAACACCATCGTGATCCTTTCCACGCACATCGTCGAGGATGTGAATACACTTTGCTCCAATATGGCAATCATTTGTATGGGTGAAGTCCTAATGCAAGGAAAGCCGAAGGAAGGATTATCCATTGTTCAGGGAAAAATCTACCGAAAAGCGATCGAGAAAAGTGATCTCGAAAAATACCGCAAAGACTATCATGTGATCTCGACCAAGT
>CAYTXN010000538.1:0-2199 GCA_964441195.1 uncultured Limnohabitans sp. | reverse complement strand
CCTCCTACCAAAATCCAAATTACTGCAGGAATCCATCCAAAAGTTACAGCGATAATCGGTCCGACGATTGGACCTGCTCCAGCTATCGAAGCAAAATGATGGCCTAAGACGACTATTGGTTTGCTTGGCTCATAGTCGATTCCATCTCGAAGCAAATGAGAAGGGGCTTTTTTGGTATCATCCAATCCAAATTTTTTGTAAACAAAATCTCCGTAAAACCGGTACGCTGCGAAAAGTACAATAGCCGAGATCAGAAGTAGCAGGGCAAGACTCATAGGTTATCGGGCAAAGATGAGGTGAATGGAATCAGAATCGGAAATTCGTAATCTTTTCAATAAAAAGTACAGCGGATCAAAGGTTTTTTGATTTTGAGGAGAAAACTATATAGGAGGAATTCAATCAGTTTGGTTGGGAAGAATGCTACTTTTGTAGGAACAAATGGAAATCAAAGAATTCAAGTATTCCGCAAATTTTTGCGAAGAAAATATCTGGCATTTATGCAAAAATCCAGAACTAGCCGATTACTCAAAAAAGGTGCTTATCGTCTCAAACAGCAGTAGGTATTGTCCTTTCAGATTCCAAAAATCAATCAATGGATATGAAATAGTTTGGTGGAATTACCATGTTATTCTTTTGGCGTCGAATGGGGAATCAAGTTTAATTTATGATTTTGATTCTACCTTGCCTGTTCCACTTTCCGGTATAGAATATATGCAAAAGACTTTCCAGAAACATGAAAACTGGACAGCCGAAAATCTTCCCTGCTTCAAAACAATAAATGCTAGTGATTACCTCACTTCTTTTGTTTCTGACAGAAGTCACATGAAGGATTCTGAAGGGAATTGGCTATCCGAACCACCTAGATGGCCAGTGATTGGAAAAAATGGGGAGCTGCCTCTGCCCGCATTATTGGATTTCACAGCGTTGAGTAATGAGAGAATCTATTCATTAGCTGAAATGCTTGCGCTTGTTGAAGCGATAGGTGGCCAAAATTGAACATATACTAAGTATTTTTCTTGAACTAATCCTTGGGTGCTTGATTTCAAAGCAAAGGAGCAGGTTTTTGAATTGGGTATCCTTCGAAGGCGAGGAATATTCTATCTGAATCTAGAGAAGGTTTTATTTAATGGATAATAGGCCTAAATTTGGACCTTTGACTTGTCAAAATGTTGATATAACAATTCTCTATGGCTTGGTTTAAAAGAACTGACAAAGGCATCAAAACTTCCACGGCTGAAAAAAAAGATGCTCCTGACGGGCTTTGGTTTAAGACGCCAAACGGAAATATCATTCACACTCGCGAGCTGAAAAGCAATTCTTTCGTCTGTCCTGATGATGATTTTCATGTAAAGATCGGATCAAAGGAATATTTTGAAATCCTTTTTGATAACAATAAGTTTTCAGAGCTGGACGAAAACATGAAGTCCGGAGATCCTTTAAAATTTGCAGATACCAAACCTTATTCCTCAAGAATAGAGGCAACCATCAAGAAAACGGAGTTGAATGACGCTGTTAGAACTGCGCATGGCAAAATGAACGGCTTGGAGATCGTGGTTGCTTGCATGGACTTTAATTTCATTGGCGGATCAATGGGTTCGGTAGTAGGCGAAAAGATCGCTCGAGCCATTGATTATTCACTCAAGCATAAAGTTCCTTTCTTGATGATCTCCAAGTCTGGTGGAGCCAGAATGATGGAAGCAGGTTTTTCGTTGATGCAAATGGCAAAAACATCCGCCAAACTTGCATTGCTCGATCAAGCGGCTATTCCATACATTTCTCTTATGACCGATCCTACCACGGGTGGAGTGACGGCATCTTATGCCATGTTGGGTGATTTTAACATCGCCGAACCAGAAGCACTCATTGGATTTGCGGGTCCTCGAGTGATCAGAGAAACAATCGGTAAAGATCTTCCAAAAGGTTTTCAAAGCTCAGAATTTGTGTTGGAACACGGATTCCTTGATTTCATCATCGATAGACGACAGTTGAAATCACGATTGACCACTTTGCTAAACCTCCTGAACAATTAATCAGTTATCTCATCAAATTATCCTCAGTATTCAAGCCAAATTTGAAGGTAGAATTGGCCTGTTTTCTTGATTAATAAATATATTTGTGCACCCAAAACGGGTTCAATCCATACGAAAAGTAAAACCAATATTTCATGGGTTCTGTAATTATTACTTCCATTGTAGCATT
>CAYTXN010000537.1:0-2214 GCA_964441195.1 uncultured Limnohabitans sp. | reverse complement strand
GGAACTCAATCCCAACTTCCGGGATATTTCAAATTGGTATCCTTGGGTTTGCTTCTGGGAATCCTTTGATCTATATCCTTCCAGATATGGTTAGGTCTAGAAGAATTAAATAACAAATGTTCCTTTTGGACATTTCATGGCTACTGTTTATTTGCCTGCCCCCTCTTTTTCACCTAATTTTCTCCCATGAAGAAACTCACCTTTTTCCTAATTCTGGCTTTTGGGCCATTCTTGACTTTTGCGCAGCAAAAACTTACTAATGAGGAGCAAAAACTCACTGAACTAATCGATAAAAATTATAAAGAAACTTTAGCCCTGCTGGAGGAAGTCATCAATATTAATTCAGGTTCGCTGAATAAAGAAGGCGTACGAGAAGTGGGAAGAGTCTTCGAAAGGGAATTTCAAAAAATCGGCTTCCAAACCGAATGGATTGAACTTCCCGCAGAGGTCAATCGAGCAGGTCATTTTGTTGCCTCTCGTAAAGGAACCAAAGGAAAAAAGCTTTTTTTGATCGGGCACTTGGATACGGTTTTTGAAAAGGATATGCCCTTTACTCCGTTCACTTATTTGAATGATAGCACCGCCACAGGCCAAGGAGCAAATGATATGAAGGGTGGCGATGTCCTGGCCTTTGCAAGTTTGAAAGCACTTCACGAGTTGGGATTATTGGATGATCGGACTGTGACCGTGTATTTTATGGGTGATGAGGAGAGTTCGGGTGACAGCGAGATTTCAAGAAAAGACTTTATCGAGCGATCCAAAGCACACGACATTGCTTTGGGATATGAGACGGCCCAAGGCTTCAATTCCGTGACAGTTGCTCGCCGAGGTGCAAGTGGCTGGACACTGAAAACCACAGGAAAGCAAAGTCATTCCAGCGGAGTTTTCGGTCAAAATGCAGGATATGGAGCGATCTATGAAGCTTCGAGAATCTTGGATGAATTCCGTGAAGCATTGGCTGGAGAAAAGTACCTGACATTCAATCCCGGCCAATTTATCGGAGGATCGGATATTTCCTATGATCAAATTACCGGAAAAGGAGAGGCACTTGGCAAGACCAATATCGTCGCTCGTGAAGCCTATGTGACGGGAGATCTTCGCTTCTTGGGAGAAGCTCAAAAAGAAGCTGCTCGAGTAAAAATGCGTGAAATTGTTGCGAAAAACCTGCATCAAACCTCGGCTGAAATCACCTTTCGGGATGGAATTCCATCCATGTCACCAACTGAAGAAAATTATGCTTTAGCAGAAATCCTGAATAAAGTCAGCCAGGATATGGGTTTGGGTGAGGTGAAACCTGGAGACCCTGGAAGTCGAGGAGCGGCAGATATCGCTTATGTAGCAGATATTTTACCCGGACTTGACGGATTGGGAGCCTCCGGAACTGGTGCTCACGCACCTGGAGAAACGATTAATATGAAGCAATTTCCGGATCTGATCAAAAGAAACACGATTTTGCTTTATCGATTGACCCGATAACCTGAGAATGAAGAAATTTTTAACAGCAGCGGCTTTGCTTGCGGCAGTTTTTGCCTGTCAAAAGCAATCCGAACCCATGGAGAACTCAGTCATGAAGCCTCAGAAAATAGTCGTTTATCATGTTTTTACCCGTCTTTTTGGCAACACGAATACAACTAATAAACCTTGGGGAACCAAGGAAGAAAATGGTGTTGGGAAGTTTAACGACTTTACGGATACTGCATTAGAAGAAATCAAAAAACTCGGCGTTTCCCATATTTGGTACACGGGAGTGCCGCATCATGGCGTGATCGGTGACTTTCCGGAAATCGGTGTAAGTTCTGACGATCCTGATGTGATCAAAGGTCGTGCAGGTTCGCCTTATGCTGTGAGAGATTACTATCAAGTCAATCCCGACTTGGCAGTGGATGTGACCAAGCGAATGGAGGAGTTTGAAGCCTTGATTGCCAGAACTCACAAGCATGGGATGAAGTTGATCATTGACATAGTTCCGAATCATGTGTCCCGCTATTATGAGGGGAAAAATAATCCTGCAGGCGTGACAGATTTCGGAGCGGATGATGACAAAACCGTCGAATATGCCAAAAGCAACAACTTTTACTATATCCCGGGAGAAGCATTTAAAGTACCTGCGGCAAAAAATGGCTACCTCCCACTTGGAGGGGAAAAGCATCCGCTTGCAGATGGAAAGTTTGAAGAAAATCCAGCGAAATGGACTGGAAACGGTTCTCGACTAGC
>CAYTXN010000536.1:0-2216 GCA_964441195.1 uncultured Limnohabitans sp. | reverse complement strand
ACGCCACCTTCTCCGTACATTTTATGGCAGCTTCCGCATGACTTGTTGAAAACAGTTTTTCCGGTTTTCATATCGGCACTTGCCAAAGCCTGGGAACTGAGCATCCCTCGATATTTTTCATAAGCTTCCTTGTCACTTGGAACCTGCTCGATTGGACCCCATACTTCAATAAAACCACTGCCAACCACCCGAAGTAGCTGTCTTGCCACACTGGCTGGAACTTCTGATTTCCCGATTTTTTTACTCTTCAGTTGCTGAGTGACCATATTTCCATAGCGTGCTCGGGATGAGAGCGTTTGCATAGCTTCTAGTTTTTCTTCTGGGGAAAAGGTGGAATACTTTTCCAAAAGCAAATTCCCGAGAGACTCATTGTCAAATGCTGCAATGGAACGGATCGCATCCATTCTCATGGCAGGTTCCTGAAGTAATTTTGGAATTTCTCCTATGAGCGAACTTTGCTGTTGAGCAGTGAGCGTTTGAAGTGCTTTTTTACGTTGATCGAGAGGAGCGGATTTGTTTTTTAGCGTAGCCAAAGCTCTCTGAGTTGCTTCTCTGTCACCAAATAAACTGGAGATTTCCAAAGCAAGAGTCTGCTGCTTTCCTCCTGATTTCTGGATTTTCTCTGCCACAGCTTTCCAATTACTCGGAGTTTTGAGGTCTGTTCTGCCTTCCATTCCACTCAGCATTCCTGACAAAAGCAATTCGGTATTTGGACCCCCTTTACCGATTAGGGCAACGAGTTTTTCGATTTGATCCCCATCTACGGTTCTTCTGCCCATATTTTGAGTCACAAAACTGAGTTTTGATTTTGGGGCCAACTCCAGGAATTTATCGGAGTTTTGAGCAAAAAGAGGTTCGATACCGTACCATAGCATTTTTGGCAGATTGTGATCCTTTTCATCTTCCGAATGCTGAATCAGGCTTTCGGCAAGCAGCCACTTTTCAGCTAAAGGAATCCGCTGTAAAGCCGAAGTTAGATAAAGTCGAACAACAGGGGAGGAGTCGTCCTTTGCCAAAGATTTGAACTTGGCCAAGGCTTCTTTGCTTGGATTCAGGTCTTCACATAGCAATTGAATCGCCCATGCACGGATGTATTGATCTTTGTCTGAAAGGGAGTTGATGAGCTCTTTTTCAGTCAAACCTCCGGTCTGATGAAGTGCCCACATCGCGCGAAGTCGCCAGTCAGGATTTTTGTCTTTTTCAAAAATCGCCTTCAAAGCAGGATTTGTTTTAGCATCAAGTTTTTTGTTCACCGCACGCTTGTGCAAAATCCCTCGTGCTCGACGAGAATGCCAATCTGAATTGTTTGTCTGCAAGGCTACCAGTTGGGCATCCGTCATTTTATTCAGATCTGAATACCTTCCCGGAAAGTCCTGAGCTAAGGAATTTTCAGGCATAATTCTGAAAATCCGGCCTGTTTCTTCATTTAAAACCTCTTTACCGCAAATATCCGCATCATGCCAATCCAGGGCATAAAGCCCTCCATCGGGACCGATTTCCATGCTAAACCCGACCCATTGGGCATTATTCGCCATCATGAACTCATCTCCGTGTTTTCCTTCATATCCCGAACCCCTAGGAATCAGGATATCTGAAAGTACTCCGTGTTCATGAATGTTTGCCATGAAGATTCTTCCCTGTTCTTCTTTGGGAAAAGCATCTGATTGATAAACTCTGGCTCCACCATGAGCAGATCGGTGACTGTGATTGGCGATGGTTTTGATGTCTTCGTAGACAAAGGGATTGAAGTGCTGTCCGCCCTGCCGATGGTAAATTCCTCCCGGAACGACATGCCAAAGGTGTGGAATCACACAGGCAGTCATCAGGAGTTGGCCTTTGGCATCGTAGTCTATTCCCCAAGGATTGCTGAAGCCATGTGCCACGACCTCAAACCGATCTTTGACCGGATGATAGCGCCACACTCCACCGTTGATGTCTACGCCGTCTTTTTCCAGCAAATCCTCTGGGAATGGATCCTTGTAATAGTATAATTTAGCCTCTTCATCACCCTTGGGCTTACGGATTTTTGATGGAGTGGCAAATCCCTGCAGCCCATAAAGCCAGCCATCCGGTCCCCAATGAAGACTATTGAGTGTCTCGTGCCGGTCCCGGATTCCCCAACCTGTCAGGAGGATTTGTATGTCATCCATGTCAGCTTTATCGTCCCCATTTTTGTCTGGAACGAAAATCAGATTGGGTGGCGCTCCGATGAAAAC
>CAYTXN010000535.1:0-2220 GCA_964441195.1 uncultured Limnohabitans sp. | reverse complement strand
AATCCTATGAAAAATATCAAAGGCCCAGCAATCTTTTTGGCTCAATTTGCTGATGACAAGGCCCCGTTTAACAACTTGAAGAACATCAGCAATTACATGGCTGATTTAGGTTACAAGGCAGTTCAGATTCCAAGCTGGGATGGCAGGATGATTGATTTGCAGAAAGCTGCAGAAAGTAAAACCTATGCAGACGAAATCAAAGGAATCGTTGCAGATGCGGGAATGGAAATTTCCGAACTTTCCACTCACCTCCAAGGTCAGCTAGTTGCGGTTCACCCCGCTTACAATGAGTTGTTTGATGGATTTGCCCCGGCAAATCTCAAAGGTGATTTAAAGGGAAAATCTGAGTGGGCGACACAGCAACTGAAATATGCAGCAAAAGCTTCATCTAATCTCGGTTTGACAGCACATGCTACTTTCTCAGGAGCATTGATGTGGCATACCGTTTATCCATGGCCTCAACGTCCGGCTGGATTGGTTGATACAGGTTTCACTGAGTTGGCTAAAAGATGGATGCCGATCCTCAATGAATTTGATTCCTATGGAGTTGATGTATGCTATGAGCTTCACCCTGGAGAGGATTTACACGACGGGATCACTTTCGAGATGTTCCTTGAAAAAGTAGGTGGTCATAAGCGTGCGAATATTCTGTATGACCCAAGTCACTTTGTACTCCAGTGCTTGGATTATCTCCAATTTATTGATTTTTATCACGACCGAATTAAAATGTTCCATGTGAAAGATGCTGAATTTAACCCTACCGGAAAGCAGGGTGTTTATGGAGGATTTCAAGGCTGGGTAGAGCGTGCTGGAAGATTCCGTTCATTAGGTGATGGACAGGTTGATTTTGCTGGTATATTTAGCAAACTTTCGCAGTACGATTATGACGGATGGGCTGTTTTGGAATGGGAATGTGCCATCAAGCATCCCGAACAAGGTGCCGCAGAAGGAGCTCCATTTATTGATAGTCACTTAATTCGAGTTACAGAAAAAGCATTTGATGACTTTGCTGGAACTGGCGCCGACGAGGCATTCAATAAAAAAATACTTGGAATCTAAAAACTATAAAACAAATACATAAAAAAAAATGAAAATCAACAACTTATTTAACTTGGGACTGATTGCATTGGCAGGTTTGACCTTTGCTTGTGGAGGAGGTGAGAAGGCTGCAGAAACAACTGCTGAGCCGGCTGCAGCAGCACCGGCAAAAGAAATTAGCCTTGAAGAGAAGTATCAAAATGACCCGGTTTACATCAAAGGTTTGGAGAAATTGAAGACTTCTGACTGTACTTCTTGCCATATGGTGGAAAGAAAAATTGTCGGACCTTCTTATGCAGAAGTGGCTGCCAAGTATGAAAATACTGAGGACAATGTGACTTTGCTCGCTACAAAAGTAATCCAAGGCGGTGTAGGTGTTTGGGGCGAGGTTCCAATGCCGGCACACCCAGGACTTAGTGAAGAAGACGCTAAGGACATGGTTCGTTACGTTCTTCTTCTTAAAAAATAACAGATGAAGAAAAGCTATTTGGCAATGTGGGCAGCGGCAGGACTTCTTGCCGCTTGCTCTGCGCCTAAATCTGAAGAATCCGCATCTGCAGACTCTTTAACTGTGGAAACACCAGCTGAAGAATGGATTTCACTTTTTGATGGTCAGACGTTCAACGGCTGGTCAAAATACGGTGGAGGAGAAGTAGGCAAAGCTTGGAAAATCGAAAATGGAGAACTCTTCCTTGACGCTACTAATAAGGCTGATTGGCAGATCGGTGACGGTGGGGATATCGTAACCAATGAGGAATTTGAAAACTTTCATTTCAAATACGAATGGAAAATAGCACCTAATGGAAACAGCGGGGTGATTTTCTTGGTGCATGAATCTCCAGAGTTTCAATATCCATGGTTAACCGGTCCTGAAATGCAAGTTTTGGATAATAATGGCCATCCTGATGCAAAGATTATCAGCCATCGAGCTGGCGATCTGTATGATTTGATTGTGAGTAGTGAGGAGACCGTGAAGCCAGTAGGCGAATGGAATCAAGCGGAGATCATGATCAATCAAGGAAAGCTTGATCTATTTCTAAACGGAGTAAATATTGTATCCACTACCCTTTGGACTCCTGAATGGGATGCTTTGGTTGCTAAAAGCAAATTCAAGGATATGCCTGGATTTGGAAAATACAAAAAGGGAAAAATCGCTCTCCAAGATCATGGTGATTTGGTTTA
>CAYTXN010000534.1:0-2232 GCA_964441195.1 uncultured Limnohabitans sp. | reverse complement strand
CTGTGGATAATCTGTTCTTTTAAGCAATAAAACTGGGGGAAAATTGTGGGGAAAAAAGTGTAAAAAAAATTGGAATCTGTCTGTGAATGAGGCAACTTTAAATCATCAAGTAAGAGATAAAAGGCCGAAAATAAGATTTCGGGCCGTTGTTTTGAAAGGTTGAGATCGGGCGCAAAGGGGGATTTTTCTTCGGAGAAATTTCTGAGACGGGTAACCGCAGAAGTGCCAAAGACGATGAGCTGAGTTTGAGTTTCTCTTCGGAGCTATTCAAATTTCCGGGCATGAAGGAAAGGACAAGAAATTGACCTTTTGAAAGAGGTAACTCCAGAAATGCAACAAACGGATTAATCAGTGCTAAAATCCTTCGGGATGATGGCGCATATCATCGGGCACAAAGGAACGACTGCTTAGCTGCAGAAGTTTGAGACGGACCACCGCAGAAGTGCATTAAAGATCGGCCCAAGATGGAGTCTTCGGACAAAATCAGGATATTGGGTATGAAGGAGCTTTTCGCAAGGAAAGTTTGAGACGGGCAACCGCAGAAATACAACAAGGTATCTGAAAACTGGGACATGCTCTTCGGAGCTCCTTCAGACAATCGGTTTTGACCTGGGCAACTGGGAATAGCCATAATAACTGTAGCTTGAAGTGAATTGAGGACTATGGTTTTCAACTCATTAAACGGGAAGATTTTCGCAAGAATTTCTTCCTGTTTCTGTTTTAGGGCCATTTCATTTTAGGGTAATTTTAAAAGACTCATCCGCATCTTCCAATCCATCAAATATTCCATTCGATGGCGGTTGACTGTTTTCGCTCCGGGTCGATTGTTTTCGATCAATTCGGAATCCTGTCGATCAGTCCAATAGTTTGGCCTTTCGGGATTTTTGATGAAGGATCCACCCCAACTTTTGCTTTCAGGATCTTCTGGATTTCCGTTTAGTAAATACAAGACACTTGGCGTATCGCCCATTTTTATGTCAGGCTTTTTCTCGTAGAAAAGCTTTCCCATGGCTCCAAAGTCTTTTACACTAGTTTCAACAAAGGAGATATTCCCCCATGGATGATCCTGAATCCCGCCCATATACATCCCTCGAAAGGTGGTGTTATTTTCGATCCACCAGATGTCAGGATGATTATTCCAAAGGTAATCCCGTGATTTTTGGTCCTGTTGTGTATTCCAAGAACCGATTGAGTAAACCCGAATCAGTGGTTTGATCTCAGGATAAAAGTGAATCGCTTGAGCCAAATCCGTAATCGAACCCCAGATCAGAACATACACCGGTTTGCCGTATTGCAGAATTTGCTTGGCCATAAATTCTGCTCCCGAACTCAGACGTTCTGGAATCTCGCTTGTCTGAATTTCTTTTTCGCCTTGGCTTGAAACGTTCCTTAACTGAACGGGTGAAGGATATTCCATTCCACTTGCTTTCAGTTTGGGAAAGTCCTGCTCGTAAGCCTCAATAACTTCCTCAATATCGATTAATCGCCCTTTTCCCGGAGGAGAGGAAATAATCCCCAAAACCTCAAAGCGATCCGCATAAAGTAAAAAATGAACCAAGGACTGTTGATCGTCCGGGTCATCTCCACCAATATCTGTGGATACAATCACAGGGATTTTGTCCTGACAAAACGTGCTGCTGGATAATCCGAACATCAAAGCCGTAAATAGTAGGAGTTTTTTCATGGAAAAATGGGGAAGCAGGCTGGAGTTTTGAATCGTCTTTCCTAATTTCTGAAAAAATCCACAACTATGCCTGTTCGTTTCCTTATAATGTTAATTCTCTTTGGATGTTTTTCTTGTGAAAATACCGAAGAAAAAACGGCTGATTTGCGTCCAAACGTAATATTTATCCTTGCTGATGATTTGGGATACGGGGATGTAGGTTTTCTGGGACAGCAGTACACCGAAACTCCAAATATTGATCAATTGGCAGCGGAGGGCATGTTTTTCTCACATCATTATGCAGGTTCGACCGTGTGTGCACCCTCTCGATCTGCACTGCTGACTGGTTTGCATACTGGTCATACGCCCATCCGAGGCAATAGCGAAGTTCAGCCTGAGGGACAATTTCCTATGGCGGATACATTGATGACGCTGAGCAAGGTTTTTCAGGAGGCGGGCTATGCCACAGGTGCTTTTGGGAAATGGGGTTTAGGGATGAATGAGACTTCGGGACATCCTTCCAGGCAGGGGTTCGATACATTTTTTGGGTATTTGTGTCAACGCTATGC
>CAYTXN010000533.1:0-2240 GCA_964441195.1 uncultured Limnohabitans sp. | reverse complement strand
CTTAATCCTGCGGAAAGCAATCCTCCGAAGGCTTTATTGGAATTGGCTACGATTCGCATTCCACGATAAAGAAGCGCGAGATAAAGGAAGAGCACTGTGGCTCCTCCAACCATACCATATTCCTCGATGATGATTGCGTAGATGAAATCTGAGTAAGGGTGAGGCAAGGAGTTTCGCTGCTCGCTATTTCCGGGACCTTTTCCCGTAACTCCGCCTGTTGCAATGGCGATGTAGGATTGCTCGGCTTGGAAAGGAATTTTGCTTTCGTCCTCTTTTGACTCCCAGAATGCTTCGATTCGGGAGTAAAAAGTTTCTCCCCTTTGGCCTGTAAAAACTGCGATCGTCAATCCCATAATCCCCACCATCACGACCAGAAGCAGATACTTCAAAGGAACCCGGCCGATAAACATGATCAGCAAGCAAGTGATCAAAAGCAAAATCGCAGTGGACATATTCGCCATTCCGATCAGTGCGCAGATAATTCCTATGCACAAAATAACCGGAAGGAATGTGCCTGTAAAGTCCTTGATGTTGTTTTGGCGCTTGGCAAGCATGGCCGCCAAAGCTGCGATCAGAGAAAGCTTTGCCAAATCCGATGGTTGGAAGGCTTGGTTGATTACCGGAATGGTCAGCCAGCGATTGGCTTCATTAATATTGGAACCGAATAGGTAGGTAAATACCAAAAGTGGAATCGACAAATACATGAAAAGTCGGGCATAGAGCGCGTACTTTTTATATGGCATCTTGTGCGCAAGCCACATCACAAAAAGCGATGCAAAAACAAGGAAGGAATGTCGAAGCAGGTACAACTCGGTATTACCTCCGGCTGTCTTATATGCCAAAGTACCCGTAGCGGAATACACTACGAGGATGCTAAACAAAGACAGCAAAATCACGATCGCCCAAATGATGGGATCGCCCTTAAACTGCTCGTCTATCCATGTCTTCAGCTCAGTCATGCTTTTTGTTTTTCCTTTAATCCCAAAACCGCATCGCGAAACTGCGCTCCTCGGTCCTCATAATTTTTGAATAAATCGAAGCTGGCACATGCCGGTGAAAGCAAAACCACTTCGCCATTTTCTGCCAATTCCTGTCCCCAAGTCACCGCCTCGCGGATATCCTGAGTTTCTTTGATTTTTGGGATAATTCCAGAGAAAGCCTTTTTTAGCTTTTCGTTGTCTTTACCAAGGCAGATCAGGACTTTGACTTTTCCATTTTCTACCAAATGAGTTAGCACTGAATAATCATTGCCTTTATCCACACCTCCTGCTATCCAGATCATTGGCTCGGCAAAACTCCCCAAAGCGTAGTATGTCGCTTCTACATTGGTTCCTTTGCTGTCATTGATGAATCGAACACCATTGATCTGACGAATCAACTCCATCCGATGCGGGGCATTTTTGAAAGTGGAATAGCCTTGAATTAGCTGTTCTTCATTCAAACCGACCAAAATTGCTGCTGTACCAGCGCAAAGTGCGTTCAGCATATTGTGCGAACCTTTGATCGGGAGAATCGAGCTTGGAATGTTCACTGATTTTTCATCCGCTTTTATTTCAAGTGCCTCCAAATCACTGAAACCGCCTTTTCCTTGTCTTTCTGCAAGAGAAATCCAATGTAATTCCGCCTTTGGTTTCTTCATTTCCATACCCTTTTGGGTCAGTGGATCTTCCAAAAACATAATTGCCTTTTCGCGGGAAGTCATGTTTTTGAACAGGCTCATCTTTGAAAGGATGTAATTCTCAATCTTGTATTCGTATCTATCCAGATGATCCGGAGTGATATTGGTCAGAATCCCAATTGAAGGCTTGAAACACTGAAAACCGTCAATCTGAAAACTCGATACTTCAATCACCCACCAGTCGTGATCATGGTTGACTAATTGTCCAGCCCAACTTTGGCCGACATTTCCTGCAAGCCCGACGTCATAGCCTGCTTCTTTAAGCAAGTGATAGGTCAAAAGCGTAGTAGTCGTTTTACCGTTTGTTCCAGTGATAGCGATTACTTTTCCGGCGCTGTATCTAAAGGCAAATTCCAATTCATCGATCACAGGGATTCCTTCTTCCGTAGCCCTTTTGACCAAAGGAGCTTTAGTAGGAATTCCTGGACTTTTGATGATTAGATCGCTCGAAAGGATTTTTGACTCGTCATGTCCACCTTCCTCAAAGCCGATCCCAGCTTCCTGAAGTGCATTTTTCCGCTCGGGAGAAATCACTCCTGAATCAGATACCCAAACCCCATAG
>CAYTXN010000532.1:0-2245 GCA_964441195.1 uncultured Limnohabitans sp. | reverse complement strand
CCAATGACGACAAGGTAAACGCCGATATCAAAGAAAAGCGCACTTCCTATTATCCCGATGGCGGGGATGGGTTCATTGTACCAGAGTCCTGTCATAAATGGTAGCCCAACAATTGCAGGAGCGAGACCACTGACCACAGCTAGCGTTAAGCCAACGGGCATCAAAAATCCCGGGTGCGTTCGGAGGAGTGATTTGGTATTTTCCAGTCCGTTTGCAAAAGCATGCAAGACGAAAGCGATCGAGGCAATCAATCCACCTATAAATCCACCTCCTGGGAGGTAGTGCCCTCTCAGGAGAATAAACACTGAGAAAAGCAGCAAGAGCGGCAAAAGATAATTCGATGCAGTTCGTAGAATAAGAGTCTTCATGTGATTATAATTTGATTTTAAAGGTCACATGGAATCTTCGCATGGCAAATAATCATTCCTCTGTGTGACACCAATAAGGTCATGCTTGATTTCATAGCGTTTTTATCAGGTTATCGGATTCTCTCCCTACTTTTCAATCTTAATTTCATCAGTCCAAACACGCCAAGTGCAGCAATGACCAATACCGTGATTTCTACGAGCGTATCCATTCCTCTGAAATCAACCAAAATCACATTGACCACATTTTTTCCTTTGGCAAGTTTGTAAGCATTGGCCGCATAATACTCACTTACCTCTGACACCATCGGTTGGGATAGAATTCCCAAAGCTAGCCACGTGATCATTCCTCCAAAACCCAAAGCCACGATGCCATCCCGAACTCGAACTCCTGAATGGGAAAAGGGTAGGTATTTTGGAAGTCTATAAAGCACAAGAACAAATAAAATCACCGTAAGGGTGTCAATAGCGAACTGCGTCATGGCAAGGTCAGGCGCACTGTAAAAGACAAAGAGTAAACAAAGTGCATAGCCAACTACGCCCATAGCCGCTACGGCGGTTAGTCTGGAACCCGTAAAAACGGTGTATACAATTGCGCAAAGCATGATTGATACAATTGCAGTTTCATAAAGTGTGAGTTCCAGAAGTTGGCTGAAATCCACTTCAGGTCGGAAATCCCCTGACATTCCATAGCCGATAAGGGCCATGAGGAAGAGGATAATGACCAAAATATAGTTTCGAAGGAAACCATTTTGAACCACACCGGTCCAAAGTGAAGAAAAGCGAAACGTAAGTGACCCCAATCCCTCAAAAAAGGCTAACGGCGAATATCTTTCGCATTTCAGGATGAATTCTTCTCTCTTCAGACTGGGTTTCAGAAGAAAAAACAAAACTAATCCCAATCCAATAGTCGTAGCGCTAAGTGCAAGCACAAGGTTGAAACCATGCCAGAGCTTCAAGTCTACAGCCAAGTCAGGAATATTCAAGGCAAGTAGAGCAGGAGCGATTAAGGAATTGTTTATTAATCCAGGTGCTACTCCAATCACAATACAAAGTATCGCCAAAATCAGAGCAGGAACCCAGAGCCTTGGGCTTCCGGATTTTAGATCTTTATACTTTTCAGGCAGTGGCCCTGTAAAAGGGCGAACCCCGGCCATAAACCCGGCGAATAGAAGCAGCACGTTTGTGCTGATCAAAGCAATCGTTGAAATCAGTGGGAATATTTCGGTATGAAGGGAAGCTTCATAAATCAGGTCTTTACCAATAAATCCAAAGCTCGGAGGAATCCCTGAATTGGACAGTGCAGCCAAAAAACCTGCAACTGCAACAGGCAACATCACTTTTCGTAGGCCTGAAAGTTGACTTACACTACGGGTATGTGCAGCATGGTCAATTATCCCAGTCATAAGGAACAAAGTCGCTTTATATAGAGCGTGGACCAATACAAACACCAAGGCCGCCAGCATCGCTTCGTCGGTCCCTAAGCCAATCAGGAAAACCAAAACACCCAATGCTGATACGGTGGAATAGGCAAGGATGCTTTTTAAATCGTCTCGGAAAAGCGTCTGAAATGCCGCATAGACCATTGTTGCTCCTCCCACAACCCATAAACTGTAATGCCAGAAATCCGAACCCGAAAATGCAGGACTCAGGCGGAATAATAGATAAATACCTGCCTTGACCATAGTTGCAGAGTGGAGGTAAGTCGAGACAGGAGTTGGAGCTTTCATTGCTCCGGGCAACCAAAAATGGAATGGAAACTGGGCAGATTTCGTAAATGCAGCTCCAAACACCAGACAGACTAAGGCAATATATAACCAGTGTCCTTGTTCTTGAGTAGAGGATTGGAGAAAGTCAAGAATGCTGAAGCTGTCCGTGAT
>CAYTXN010000531.1:0-2254 GCA_964441195.1 uncultured Limnohabitans sp. | reverse complement strand
AAAATGACTTGGTTGAATTAGGTGAAAGAGTAATCGGAAACAGCACATTGCGATGGGCAATCTTTCGCTGGTCGAAAGGATAAGTGTCTCCATTTCTGGTTATATCCTCAACTTGACCTGGATTCAAAAGGTAAAGATCCGCCAAATCAGTTATCGGTCTTGCTGTTTCCAAAAAGAGTGTTTGGGTATTTTCTGAAGCGTTGCTTAGCGTAAATCTTACCCAGTAATGATGATCTGTAAATCCAAGATTTGTATTTTCAATTTCTAACTCCTGAAAATCGTAGGAATTTGGATTGGCAAGGATTTTTTCGAGATCAATGAGATCGGATCCCATATCCAGAATTTCTGAATGAAAATGGATTGAAGTAGGGTAATCTTTGATTGAACTGACCTCTATATTTTGTCCAAAACCTAGTATAGAAAGCAAGAGAAAGGGTAAGGCCAGTAGGGGTTTTTGCATGTAATGAAAGTAGGGCATCCTAAATTACGGTGAAAGGCCCATTTTTGGATTTACTTTACAAAATCCTGCGCTTTATACTTAGGGTTGGGATAATTATAGAAACCTTCGCCTGTTTTCTCTCCAAGTTTACCTTGATCGATATAGGTTTTTAATAAAGCTGCGAATGCAATAGATGCTCTATCGGGCATTTTGTGAGTCACATGCCAAGCCGTATCCAAACCAATGGAATCAAGGATGCCAAAAGGCCCCATGGGCATGTGAAAATTGACCATCCATGACCTGTCGATGTCCTCAATAGAAGCTACTTCTCCGGTTAATAACTTTCCAGCAGCACCAATCAAAGCCATTAACATGGTGTTAAAGATGTATCCCGGATTTTCTTTTTTCAAAATGACGGGGACTTGATTAAGTTTTCTTCCTAAGTTTTCTAAAATAGGAATCAAAGTTGGGTCTGTGCCTTGATGTGGCATGATATCCACAACCCTTGAATAAAAAACATCATGAAAGTGAAAAGCACAAAAACGCTCCGGTCTTCCCGTATCGGCGGCAAACATTGATGCTAGCATGTAGGAAGTGTTGGTGGTGAAAATGGTTTTTTCAGGGGCGATTTCTCCAAATTGTCTCCAAACTTTTTTCTTGATATCGGCTTCCTCAGTTACACTTTCATTGATAAAATCAGCATCACCTACTGCTTCATGTGGGTCTAGAGTGAACTTTACCCTAGAAAGGATTTCTTGATCTTGACCTTCGATTAACTGTTCTGACTTCTGCAATTGATGCAAGATCTTTTGCATTGTGGCTAGTGAAAAATCGAGCGATTTCTGTTGGATGTCGTAAACTGTCACATTGTATCCAGAAATTGCAGATTGTAATGCAACCCTTGATCCAAGGGTTCCAGCGCCTAGAATACAGATATTTTTGATTTTCATTTGTGTTAGATTTTTTCGTGTAGAATGCTTTTCTCTGCCATTTTACCAGCAGCTTCCACTACATGAATCAAACCGGCAAACCGTGGATCATTGGCAAATCCTTGTGTGTATCGTTTATATATCTGCTGCGCAATGACTCCGACTTTAAAAAGCCCAAAGGCATAGTAGAACAAAATATTGCCCAGGTCAAATGGTGTACGAGAATCGTAATATTGAATCACCTCTGCCCGTGTCATATTTCCTGGAAGATGCGTCGTATTAAACATTTTCAGGATATCCGGGTCGTCTGCCTGAGCCCAATAGGCGAGTGAAGTTCCTAAATCCATCAATGGATCGCCAACCGTTGCCATTTCCCAATCCAAGACAGCTTTGATTTCTGTTTTGTTCTCTTTGTCCAAAACTAGGTTATCATACTTATAGTCATTGTGTATGAAGCCGACATTTTCTTTTTGCGGAAGATTTGACTTAAGCCATTGTGCAACTCTTTCCATTTCTGGAAGTTCGTTGGTTTTGGCCCGATCATATCGATCCGTCCAACCAGATATCTGCCGCTCAACATAGCCTTCAGGTTTCCCAAGATTGATTAATCCTGATGTCTCTAGCTCGAGCAAATGCAGTTCAATCAAACTATCCAGCGTATTTTCAGAAAGCTTTCTGAAATCATCTTCATTCAAGGAAATCTCAGGATTTGGCTTATTTCTTAGGATGAATCCTTCTACAAATTCCATCACTAGGAGAGGAGCCTCATTTCTGTCTTCTTCTTCGAAAAGCAAGATTGGCTTTGGTGCTTTTTCATATCCAGCTTTTTGAAGTGCTTCAAGTACCTGATATTCTCTGCCCATGTCATGGGCTTTGCTGATTTTTT
>CAYTXN010000530.1:0-2258 GCA_964441195.1 uncultured Limnohabitans sp. | reverse complement strand
AGCAAATGACTCCAACTCAGATCGAAAAGCTCTTTCGGCAATTTCCGGAATTCAGTATCCAAGAAAGTCTTTCCAAGGGTTGGGAGTTGTTCAAAGTTCAATGGCTGAATACCATTGCTTTCTCAATGCTGGTTTTTACTATTCAGGGTTTTTCGACTTATTATCTAGATAATTATAGTCTGTTAGTAAGTATTATAGTCTCACCTCCACTCACAGCCGGATTCTTTTTGGTAGCCAATCGGATCAGTCGGGGAGTGGAGGTTTCTTTTTCAAATTATTTTGACGGGTTTACTTATTGGGGAATAGTCATTGTGACTTCCCTGATTTCCGGGATTTTGACTTTTTTTGGAATTCTGGCTTTGGTGCTACCGGGCATTTACCTTGCAGTGGCGTTTATGTTTGGGATTCCTTTTGCCCTTTTTTCGGGTATGGATTTCTGGACTTCCCTTGAACTAAGTCGAAAGCTCATCACGATGAACTGGTGGAAGTTTTTCGGATTTGTGATTGTGTTAATTGGGCTCAATATTCTTGGGTTGCTGTTCTTTTTTGTTGGGCTTTTGGTGACTATTCCGGTGAGTTATTTTGCGATTTACTCGATTTTTGAAGAGCTGACGGCGGATGCTTTGGCTGAGCCAGAGGTTACTCATGAGCCACAATCATAGCTTCCAGCCGATTTCTACACTTTTCTGTAAACTCATTCAAGAGATCTTCTGATGTCATAGGAGGGTGGATCGCTGCTGAGAAATAGACTTTTACCTTACCCGGAGAAAGCAAGAGAGATCCTCGCTTCATGATCTGATCCGCGCCGATTACAGCCATAGGAAGAATAGGGATTCCGGTTTCAAAGGAGAGTCTAAAAGCTCCTTTTTGGAATGGTAACAAAACCTCATCCGAATCATTTCGGGTTCCTTCAGGTGCCACCACTATCGAACTTCCCTGATTGAGAAATTTGACGAGCTTGGCCAAGCTGATTCTTCTGGATTCAGCATCACTCCGGTCTACCCATACTGCAAGCTTTCCGATTACCTGACCGAACACGGGGATTTTGGATAGTTCTTTTTTTCCAATTGCTCTCACTTCCTGTGGAATCACCATAGGAATGACCGGCGCATCGATAAATGACCGGTGATTGAAAATGTAGATGTAGGGTTTACTCCTGTCGATGTGCTCGAGACCATGGACCTCATAGCGAATCCCTGATAAAAATGACCAAATACTAGCCCAAAGTCGGATAAAGAAGAAAGAAATCTTGTCTCCTTTCTGAGTTATCAAAAGTGGAATCAGAATGAACAATCCAAAAACCAGCATCAGGATGTAGAATAATAGCACGGAATAAATGGTATAAATCCACTGGAAGAATTTTATCATCCGGAATATTGGTTAAATTTGGGTTCGAAAATTATCCTTTAACTCTTTGCTTGCAAAGCCCCTGAGCGATCTGGGGCTTTTTTTTATCAATTTAAAGTAGAGATTAATTTTTGAATATCATTTTTCACAATTCAATCTGTAATCGATTGAACCAAATACGTTAGTCGAATTTTTGAGCATTTTGACTGGAAATAAAAGAAAATCAGTACTTTTGCAGTCCGTTCGGGTGAGCGGCGTGCTTTGAGGGTTCAAAGCGCTGATTTCTAACTACAAAACTTCAGTCCAACGACTCTAAGACTGAGGCTAATCAGAGTCAAATTTTAATATGTCTAGTAAAAAAGAATTTAATTGGGAAGACTTCGACACCAAAGGTTTCGGAGAAGGTTACTCCAAAGAGCAAAGAGCTCAGATGGAAGCCATGTATGCCGGAACTTTGAGCGAGATCACTGAAAAAGAGGTCATCAAAGGTGTTGTCGTTGGAGTAAATGACAAAGATGTAATTATCAACATCGGTTTCAAATCTGACGGACTTGTTCCGCTTTCTGAATTCCGTGACGTAGCCGGCATCAAGCCAGGTGACGAAGTTGAGGTGTTCATCGAGGAGCAGGAAAATGCTTTAGGTCAATTGATCCTTTCCCGTAAGAAAGCAAAGATTGTTCGTGCTTGGCAGGATATCGAAGGTGCGTTGGAAAATGACAGCGTAATCGAAGGTCTTGTAAAGAGAAGAACCAAGGGTGGTCTGATCGTAGATATTTACGGTGTAGAAGCATTCTTGCCGGGTTCTCAGATCGATGTGAAGCCTATCAGAGATTTCGATATCTATGTAGGTAAGAAAATGGAAGTGAAAGTGGTGAAAATCAACCACGCAAATGATAACGTAGTAGTTTCTC
>CAYTXN010000529.1:0-2259 GCA_964441195.1 uncultured Limnohabitans sp. | reverse complement strand
ATTCCTAATAAACGAATTGGAAGTCAAACAGAAAAGTATTCTGTTTTTGACGGTAATTTTTTACCAAAATTTGGTTTCCAGCATCAACATGCAAGCCACACCTAAGACAAAAGCAGACACAACCAAAGTCCATTCTTTTCGATTGACTCCAGCTAAATTAACAAGGGAAGTCAAAAGCAGATAGGAAGCAACAATTACGATTTGGCCTACTTCTAAGCCGATATTGAATGCAAGAAGTGGCTGCCAGATGCTGGTTTCTTTTCCCAATAATGCTTGCAGATAATTGGAAAAGCCCAAACCATGAATGAGTCCAAAGAAAACAGCGAAGAGGTAGTTGAGTTGAATTCCTCTTCCAGTGCTTGGCTTTGGTTTGAAGAGCGTGGCCAAAGCGGTAAATGCAATCGTCACAGGAATCAAAAATTCGATCACATCGGAGCGAATTTGGATTACGTTGAAAGTTGCTAAAGCCAAGGTGAGTGAATGGCCGATGGTAAATGCAGTGATTAGAATTAGGATTTTTTTCCAGTCTCTGGCCACATAGACTGCGCAAAGCGCCAAAACGAAAAGGATATGATCAAAACCCTGAATGTCCAGTATATGCTGTAATCCGAGTTTGAAATACAATTGAAATGAACTCATATTTGGGGATAGATACCGCTAAAGAACTAAATTGCGGCGAAAATACAGGTAAATTCCCACAAAAGGCGCAAAGCCCTGACCAAATGCAACAACTTTCCTTATCCGTGATATTATTCGTTTGGACAAGTTTTTTCCATCCCTTTTTTATCAGTCTGACCGAAATGCGCTACAACACGGACTCAAAAAAGATGGAGATTGCTCAGAAGATTTTTTGGGATGATCTGGAAGTGGCTTTGGGTAATGAATTCAAGGAAAAAGTGGATTTTCTCAATCCAAAAGACAAATCAAAATTGGAAGGTCAAATCCAAAAATATTTACTCTTACATAATCAAGTTTTGGTTAACGGGAAGGCTCTAACTTTAAATTATTTAGGCTATGAAATTGAGGAAGATGCGGCTTGGTTTTACCTCGAATCCTCCCAAACTGAGGTTCCAAAATCTGTGGAAGTCAAAAGCACTATTCTACTCAATGATTTCGATGGACAGCAAAACATAGTACATGTTTACAATCAATCAAAATCTCCTCGAAGCTTGCTTTTGGGAAAAGGGGAGGAAAAGGGGAAGATTGAGTTTTAGAAGTATCAAGACGCTAGACGCAATTGACATTTAGCAATTACCAATGGTCAATGATCAATTCCCAAGTGGTGGTGATTGCAATGAGGTTCGTTGAGACTAACTCCCCCTTTGAGTTCAAGTTTAGTTTTGGAAAAGAATCTTGGTAAAAGGGGGTAAGGGGGATTTTTCGAGAAGAAGGAAGGGATTGGGAATAACCAAAATAGCAATGATCAATGGCCAATTTTCAATGATCAATAATCAAGTATCGGGTGAAATATCTTGAAAATTGATCATTGTGAATTGAAAATTGATGATTTCAGAGGGCTTTTTTCATCTAACATCGGTCACCCGACATCAAGCATCACAGCTTTTCAAATATCCTTCTAAAGCTCGTTGCTTCAGCAATTCTTCCATGAAGTTCGGAGATTGACACACGCTCTTGCTCTGTAGTATCTCGGTGGCGGATTGTTACAGTATTGTCTTCCAAAGTCTGATGATCGACAGCGATGCAGAAAGGCGTTCCGATCAAATCCTGACGGGCATAGCGCTTACCAATGGAGGCCGCATCTTCATAAATGATGTTGAAGTCGTATTTCAGCAATTCCATGATTTCCTTACCTTTTTCAGGAAGACCGTCCTTTTTCACGATAGGGAGAATTGCAGCTTTTACCGGAGCGATAGCCGGATGGAATTTCAGATAGGTTCTGCTTTTTTCCTCTGAGCTTTCTTCTGTATATGCGTTGCAAAGTGTCAACAGGAACAAGCGATCGGCTCCGATTGAGGTCTCGATCACGTACGGAATGTAATTCTGATTGATCTCCGGATCGAAGTATTGCTGCTTCTTTCGAGAAAATTCCTGATGGCTTTTCAGGTCAAAATCTGTTCTGGAGTGGATTCCTTCCACTTCTTTGAAACCAAATGGGAATTCAAACTCAATGTCCATCGCTGCGTTAGCGTAGTGCGCGAGTTTTTCGTGATCGTGCTTTTTGAGCTTTTCCGCAGGGGTACCCAAAGCCAAATGCCATTTCATTCGAGTTTCCGCCCAGAAGGCATACCAGTCCATTTC
>CAYTXN010000528.1:0-2259 GCA_964441195.1 uncultured Limnohabitans sp. | reverse complement strand
GTTTTTTTTGGTTGAAACAGCAGAATAAAAACAACTCAACTAGTTCAAGCGTCCGCTTGGACTTTATCAGCGGCCCTGCAATTGTCTGAACTATGATGAAAATGATTAAATGACAGACTATGATTTTTTTTATTCTGCTAATTCTCTAATCTTGAAAATTCTGATTCAGACATTTTCTACTCAAATCCCATCACTACATTCACCTCCACAGCAATTGTCTGAATCACGGATTAGGCGGATTTCACAGATTTCACGGATTGTTTTTTTCGTGATAACCATCATTTGTTTCTAACAAAAATTCATTCCTCATATCGACCAACTCAGCCGTAGCGTGCTACGGCTCTACTGAATTTAAAATCGCTCTTCCATCAACCGTCCTCCGTCAACCGTCAACAAAAAGTTCACCCATAACCCATAACCCAACACCCATCATCCTTCCTCCGTCAAATTCCCCACAACCGTCCTCCGTCATCCGTCAACCCTCCCATATCCAATTTCCTGAATTACCGTTTTTACTACTAGTTAATTACCTTTGCGAATAAATTGTTATTCATTCTTTTAAACAATTGTCATCAATGGACTGCATATCTCCCAAAACAGAACTTATCGACACCTTCTCAAATGTTAGAAGTTTTTCTTTTGAACAAAAGAAATCACCTCTATTAGGTGAAGAAAGTATTAATGCAGTTTTGGATGCTATTCTTGATTTTAAAAGTGAGTTGATGGAAAAATCGAAGAGAATCCAGCTTTTAAATGAGAGACTTGAAAGTATAACTTGGCTCAATAATTTGGATGAGGAATGTTTAATGTTGCTTAATGATTTGATATCATCAGCTAAAGACTTGAGAACGACCTTACTCAGACAATACATTGCAATGAATTTTTTTAGATCAAAAGGAATTGCAAAGGAAGAGATCAAAGATTTTAAGATTGCTATCGATTTATTAAAGGAAGCTTATGAAGATCTAGAATCAGTATTCTTCTTCCTTCCGGAAACGCCTGAATTTAAGGAAACTACCAAAAAGCTTTCTCTAATTTAAAATGGACTTGTACTGTATAGAAGACTTTAAGATTGAATTTGAAAAACTGAAATCTAAAAAATCATACAGTACCATTGAGCAAGATATCTTTGAGTATTTTTTTGAAAAGTCAAGTGAAGATATTGCCTCAGGAGTAAGGCTAAATCACAGCATTGATGCTCCCTACATCAAAAAGCGACTAAGAGGAAGAGGTGGGTTTCGAATCTACTTTTTATTATTAATTAAAGACAACTCAGTTTATCTAATGTTTATTCATCCCAAAACAGGCTCATTGGGATCTGACAACATTACCGATGAATCAAAAGCGTACTTATATAAAAAGGTACTTGATTCTATTGGATCAAATGAATTATATAAATTGACTTTAGATAAAGAGGGAATGAAGATTATCTTTAAGAAAGTGTGAAATTGGTAGAAGCTCATTTCACCTCCACAGCAATTGTCTGAATCACGCCTGCCAGCTGCAGGCAGGGATTAGGCGGATTTCACAGATTTCACGGATTGTTTTTTTCGTGATAACCATCATTTGTTTCTAACAAAAATTCATTCCTCATATCGACCAACTCAGCCGTAGCGTGCTACGGCTCTACTGAATTTAAAATCGCTCTTCCATCAACCGTCCTCCGTCAACCGTCAACAAAAAGTTCACCCATAACCCATAACCCATCACCTATCATCCATCACCCCTAACCCATCACCTCTAACCCATGACCCCAAACTAAAACCCACAATTCAATTTTTTCACACATATTGCAAAATATTCTATAGATCAAAAATTCATACCCATGCGTAAGATATTAATCATTGCCCTAGTACTTTTTGCCTTTCAAGCCAACTCCCAAGACCATGTAGAATTTTTCAAAGCCATGTCCGCCCTATGTGGAAAAAGCTTTGAAGGAGTTGCCGTATTGCCAACAGAAAGAAACCCAATGGCAGGAGAAAAATTAGTCGTTTTTTTCGATTCTTGTAATGAAAACGAACTGAGAATGCCCTTCCATGTAGGTGAAAATAAAAGCAGAACCTGGATAATGACTCTATCAGAAGAAGGCCTACTTTTCAAGCATGACCACCGCCACGAAGACGGCACGCCTGATGATGTAACTAATTATGGAGGTTGGGCAAGTGATAAAGGCAACCCGAATCAGCAGTTTTTTCCAGCAGATGATTTCACAAAAGAACTCTTGGCCAGAAATCCAACCCAAGAATGGTCATTCGAGCT
>CAYTXN010000527.1:0-2261 GCA_964441195.1 uncultured Limnohabitans sp. | reverse complement strand
CAAATTATCGAAAAGTGGTGTTCTTCCATTCAAAATCTTGGATTGCAGGGGATCGTTTTTCACAATAATTTTTCTCAAAAAACCATTTCTGAAAGTAAAAACGAGCACATTCACTTCATTCAGGTGGACTTCCAAACCAAGCTAAATGCGAATGTATATCGCTATTTGGTTTATTTGGATTTTTTGAAAAAGTATGGAAATCGTATTCAAAACATCTTTTTTACCGATATCGCAGATGTGGAAGTCGTGAAAAATCCATTTACCGATCCCCTTTTCACCCAAAATCCAAACAGCTTATTTTGCGGAGATGAAGAAGAACTTTTGGATAACCCTTGGATGAAGGACCATTGTACACATCTAAGAAACCAGATCCCGGAGTTTTCGGATTTTGAAGAAAAAACTAGGGCTGAAAAGCTGCTCAATTGCGGAGTGTTCGGTGGTCAAACAACTTTAATGCTGTCCATCTTAGAAGCACTTTCCCGAATCCACTCGACCATTACGATCAATAATGAGACACCATTTACTTTGGATATGGGGGCCTTTAATTTTGTGGCTAGAACCAAGTTTGGAGATCGGCTGAAGCATGGTTTTCCTGTGAATACACGCTTCAAAAGCTATGAATCCCAGCGAACAGATTGTTGGTTTAGACATAAGTAGGGACTGGTGATTGGTTGGTAATTTATCAAAAAGAAACCCCAGCTTTTCAGACCGGGGTTCCAAACCAATTCAAAAAATCCCTATTTAACTCATCCCACTTCAACCGCTTTTTTAGGTTTACTTCCCTGCAATGCCTTTTTTGGAAGGACTACGTTGAGAATTCCTTTTTCATATTTCGCGTCGATTTGATCATCTTTCACATTCTCAGGCAAAGCAAATGATCTTCTGATGCTGGAATAAGAAAATTCCTTTTTGCGGTAGTTTTCCTTTTTCTCTTCTGATTTCTGCTCTTTTTCAGCACAGATGTTCAGCATACCATCCTGTATTTCTACTTTGAAATCTTTTTTATCAAAGCCAGGAGCTGCAAGTTCGAGCTTGAACTCGTTGTCATTTTCAATCACATTTGCAGAAGGGACTTCGATTGATTTTTCCGAAAAGAAAAACTTTTCATCTAAATCAAAAGGGTTTTCTGCACCGAAGAAGTCTTGGACCATCTTAGGCCAAAAACTTCCGTTTCTTTTAGCTGGAGTGCTCATTTTGTAGAGTTTTTTAGGTTAAAACTGCTTGATTTAGTGTAATAAATTTGACTCATTTTTGAGAGAAAATCATTGATAAAAGTCAGTCATACATTTGATTATCATCAGATCTCTTCTTACTAAGTAGAATGATTTTTATTTTCTAATTCGAGATTTCTTGCCATTGCCTAATATGATTAGTTTCTTCAAGAGATAAAATGACTTTTATGGCTTATAGTGACTCGCGGCTTGCTGCAATTCGGCTTTTTCGAAAAATTAGATTTGGATGGATTTTTACCTCTACTACCTTTGTGGGGAATTTTGGAATGGCTTTGCTATTCACCTCTTTTTTTAGAGAGCTGGACTATGGTGTAGACGTCAATTATGTTTTTTTCTTGGGAGTATTGGCGATTGGTCTTTGGGTGACAGAGGCCATTCCTCCATTTGCTGTTGGGATTTTCATTATTGTGGGGCTAGTCTTTGGATTCGGCACTGACTTTATCGCAACTGAAACCAAAACACCCGTTGAGATGTACCTTGGTACTTGGACAAGCAGTGTGATTTGGCTGCTTCTTGGAGGTTTTTTTCTAGCAGAAGGCATGAGTATCGCAGGATTGGATCGTTCGCTTTTCCGCTTTGCCGTGCGAAAGTTTGGAACAAAACCCGATCGGCTTTTGCTTGGGTTGATGTTGACTACCGCATGTGGAAGTATGGTGATGTCCAATACGGCTACTACCGCGATGATGGTCTCATCCGTTTTGCCACTCGTCCATTTGATTGGAAAAAATTCCTCCTTTTCTAAAGCTCTTTTGGTGGGAATTCCAGCGGCTGCTACGCTTGGTGGAATGGGGACCATAATAGGAAGTACTCCAAATGCCATTGCAGTGGGAGGGCTTCAAGGAATTGGGATTCATGTAACATTTATCGGTTGGATGATTTTTGGGGTCCCAATGGCTGTGATTTCCATTTATATTTTTTGGAGATTTTTGAAGCGGAAAATGAATTTGGAAGAACTTGGAGTTGATCTAAACGAGATCATGGGAGAAAGATCAGTCCACAAGAGATTCGAACGAAATGCTGTCATTTTTG
>CAYTXN010000526.1:0-2268 GCA_964441195.1 uncultured Limnohabitans sp. | reverse complement strand
CTCCGCTGAAATCTGTCCATTCCAAGCCATTGTTGATCCGAATTTGATTCGCTTGTTCTTTGAGTTCTCGTGTGATTTTGATCAGTTCGGTTTTTCGCTCTCTGACAAAAACCTGAAGCTTTGTTATGTTTTCTTTTTCCTTCAGAAATTCCCGGATTTCAGAAGAATACCGCTTGAAGTCCTCCTGAAAAATCTGACTTCCCAGTTCGCGGATATTTCTACGGATATCCCAAGATTTACCATTTTGGATCTGCTCTGAAGCATAATCCACCAGCCATTTGTGCAGAAACTCATCCTCCATAACTAGCATTACCACTCGATCCACAACTCGGTCGAGGACCGCTTGTTGATCAAGTTCCACCTCAAACTTGGCATTGAGATCCATTTCACGGGCGAATGCACGAACGACTTTTTGGAAAAAGCTGTCAATCGTACTTACCGCAAAATGCCCATAATCATGTAGAATGGAGGTCAAAGTTTGTGAGGCCTTCACTTTCAAACCAGCTTCATCCACTTGCAACGACTCCATCAAAACAGAGTCCATTTTTTCAGATGGATCCACAGTGATAAGCAGCCGAACGAGTTCTTTTAAAATCCTCTCCTTCATCTCAGCCGTTGCTTTATTGGTAAAAGTCACCGCGAGAATCTGCCGGAAAGCCCCAGGATTTGCTAAGGCCAGCTTTAGATATTCCAGAGTCAGCGTATAGGTTTTTCCTGAGCCGGCGGAGGATTTGTAAATGATAAAGGGTTTCTTATCCATAGGAAAAAGTTAGGCTTCCAAGATAGGAAAGTGGGTTGTTTTTACCTTGGTGAAAAATCAGAGTTGACGAAAATTGTCGGAATTCTTTGATTCCAATGATTCGATCCTTAGGTATAAATCCGATTGGAATTAGAAGGATTTATGGGCAAATTCCAACCTGAAATCACAATCCTAATGAAAAACCTCTTTACTCTCCTTTTCTTCCTAACCCTTTCTTTTACATCATTTGCTAAAGACGGCTATGAACTTTGGCTGGATTACAGCCGGGTAGACAATCCTGAAATGAAGTCGAAACTGGAACCACTTTTCTCAGGATTTTTCTTTTTTGGCGAGAGCCCGACATACGACGTCATCCGCAAGGAACTTGAATTCGCAAGCCAGAAAATGCTTGATAAAGCTCCAGTCTATTCAAAAGAAAGACTTAATCAAACCCAAGTTTGGATGGGAACCAGAGAGCAACTCTCGCAGGTCTTAGGCTTGGATCAACAAGCCCAAATCTTGGAACTTGGTGAGGATGGATTCTGGATGGGACCGATCGATTTCCAGGGAAAATCCTATTTCACGATCGTGGGAAACCGTCCGGTTGGAGTTCTCTACGGAGTTTTCAACTGGCTAAAGAGCATTCAAACAGGAACTTTTGATCCACTCACCGAAATATCAGACAGTCCCAAGGTTAAACTTCGCATGCTCAACCATTGGGATAACTTGGATCGGACTGTCGAAAGAGGCTACGCAGGTTTCTCGATTTGGGACTGGCATAAGCTTCCCGGCTACATCGATCCACGCTACATCGACTACGCAAGAGCAAATGCATCCATTGGAATCAATGCCGTTTCGCTGACTAATGTCAATGCAAATGCTCGAATTCTGACTACTGATTTCATGAAAAAGGCCAAGGTTTTGGCTGATATTTTCAGGCCTTACGGCATTAAGGTTTTCCTCACAGCCCGATTCTCCGCACCGATCGAGATCGGCAAACTTAAGACCGCTGACCCTCTTGACCCCGAGGTAATTGAATTCTGGAAAAAGAAAACAGCCGAGATGTATTCTTTCATCCCTGATTTTGGGGGATTTCTGGTCAAAGCCAATTCGGAAGGTCAACCTGGTCCACATGAGTATAATAGAAATCACGCCGAAGGCGCTAATGTCCTCGCAGATGCACTAGCTCCTCATGGGGGAGTTTTGATCTGGAGGGCGTTTGTCTATTCACATGAATTGGATGAGGATCGGCACAAGCATGCCAATCTGGAGTTCGAACCTTTGGATGGGAAGTTTCGGGACAATGTGATTATTCAGGTGAAAAACGGCGCGATTGACTTTATGCCTAGAGAGCCCTTCCATCCACTTTTTGGAGCTGTGAAAAACACCAATCTGGGAATCGAGTTTCAGATCACTCAGGAATACCTAGGTCAGGCCACGCAACTCGTCTTCCTAGCTCCGATGTGGGAGGAAGTTTTGCGCAGCAAAACCTACCGCCCCACTGCATCCTCTTCAGTCGCAGGAATCAT
>CAYTXN010000525.1:0-2271 GCA_964441195.1 uncultured Limnohabitans sp. | reverse complement strand
TGACAGAAGAAAAGCAATGTTGGAAGACATCGCAATCTTGACCGGCGGAACTGTTATCTCTGAAGAAAGAGGTTTCAAATTGGAGAATGCCACTCCTGACATGCTGGGTAGAGCTGAAAAAATCAATATCGATAAGGACAACACTACCATCGTAAATGGTGCTGGAGATCCTGCAGCAATCAAAGGCAGAATTGCTGAGATCAAAGCACAGATCGACAAAACAACTTCTGACTACGACAAAGAAAAACTTCAGGAAAGACTTGCAAAGCTTTCTGGCGGTGTAGCAATTCTTTACATCGGAGCTGCTACTGAAGTAGAGATGAAAGAGAAGAAAGACCGTGTTGACGATGCATTGCACGCAACCAGAGCTGCAGTACAAGAAGGTGTTGTAGTAGGTGGTGGTGTGGCGCTTGTAAGAGCTGCTGATGCACTTATCGACCTAAAAGGTCTTAATGAAGATGAAGACACAGGTATCAATATAATCCGTTTGGCGATTGAGTCTCCATTGAGAACTATCGTATCTAACGCTGGTGGCGAACCTTCTGTAGTGATCAACAAGATCAGAGAAAACAAAGGAAACTATGGATACAATGCAAGAACAGACGTTTATGAAGACTTGTTTGCGGCGGGTGTCATTGATCCTACCAAGGTGACAAGATTAGCTCTTGAAAATGCAGCTTCTATCGCAGCATTGTTGCTAACTACAGAGTGTGTAGTAGCTGACGTGAAAGAAGATGCACCTGCAATGCCTCCAATGGGTGGCGGCGGAATGGGTGGCATGATGTAATTCATCACCTTAAAATTTGAAAGGAGGTCCATTGGGCCTCCTTTTTTATTTACCTGATTTATAGGGCTTGTACTATCTGTGAAATAAAAAGCAGGAAAATCCTTTTCTATGGCGAAGGAATAATTGTATTTTGGAAGACTAACACACTGACCACTGACTCAAAAATTTAATGCTCTGCTTTGATCTAATTTTTTTAGTAGATGATGACCCCATAAACAACCTAATCAATCGGAGACTTTTGGGAAAAGCAGGTATTGGAAATCATATCGAAGAATATCTAAGTGCTCAAGAAGCTTTGGAAAAAATTAAGTCGCTTTCAAAAGAAGGTAGCTTACTTATTTTTCTGGACATCAATATGCCGGTTTTGAATGGCTGGGAGTTTTTGGAAGAATATAAGACACTATTTTCCGACAGAGACGATAAAATTGTCATTCTTTCCAGCTCCATTGATTTTCAGGATAGACAAAAAGCGCTGGAATATCCCATCGTTTCTGGATTTCTAGAGAAACCGCTTTCTCTAGAAAAAATTAGTTATCAAATATCAAAGTATTGATTTTTGTAGAAATATTTTTTTCCAGAAAATATAACTCTCCAATAAGATTTTAATTTAGGTGCTCTTAGGGAATCACTTTATTGAAACGTTCCCATATTTCCCTCATCAATACCAAAGGAAGCAAGGAATCACTACCAGAACTTCCCATTCGAACGATCACTAATTTTTGAGAAGGGATTACCATTAAAAACTGTCCGTTTTTCCCTATTGCTTGATACATATCACTTGGAGCCTGAGGAGTAATTGAACCAGGAATTACTGTCTGTGAGCCAGGAACCATGAAGGAACCTTTGCCATTCAGCCAAGTTAAATAACCATAACTCATATTGAGGTTTTGTGAACTTTGTGTCATTTTTTCAAAATAATCCCCTGACCAAATTGTATTTCCGTTCCAATAACCCTTAGCCAACAAGAGCAAACCGAATCGGGCAAAAGATCGCGCATCTGAGTAGAATACATTATTGAATCCTGTTTTCTGCCAGAATCCCTTCATCCCAATTTTATCACCCAGATTTTCTTTAAAGTAAGTTTGGTAATTCTTCCCACTGGCATTCTCAACTACTTTTTCGAGTAAAGTGTAGGGGGCATTGTGGTAACTCCAGCGAGTTCCCGGTTTTGCTAAATACTTTAGATTTGCCGGTGATGGATCATCAAGATTAGTGATTTTGTCATCCAGCCCTGTGGTAAAAGAAAGGTGATGAATCAATCGTATATCACGCTCTTGACTGTTTGACAAAGAAGTCCAGCCTTGACCGAGAAACTTTTGAGTCCGGTCGTTGGTTTTGAGAATTTTTTCCTGCTGCGCAATTCCAACCAAAGCTGCTGTGAGGGTTTTCCCGGCAGAGGCCCAATACCAAAAGGAATTTTGGTCCATCTCCCCCACTCCTGTGAGTTTACTTCCCCAATATTCCTCCACCACAATTTTTCCATC
>CAYTXN010000524.1:0-2272 GCA_964441195.1 uncultured Limnohabitans sp. | reverse complement strand
GATATGGCAAACTGTATTTATCGGGTCACATATTCAAAATAAATAGAAAAAGGAGGTTAAAACCTCCTTTTTTTGAACCATTAAGATCATTTAGGACATTTAGTTTTCTCATCCCGAACCGATGATGGGATATTCTTAATTTTCTAAATTTCCTTAATGGTTAAAAATCAATTTAGATTAATACCGCTAAATTATAGGTTGCACAACTGCTAATTGTGTGACAAAAAAAATCCCCGAAAAATTCGAGGATTTGTATTTCAATTCATTTTATTACTTCAACCAGTCGGGCTTAGTCGTATCTACTTCAGCCTGAAGCTGATTGAGTAGATTGTACAATCCAAAATAGGTTCTGTTGATGTACAGTCCGTGACGAGAACCTCTCGCCTGTCTGGACTTTCGGAACATCTTGTCATTTGAAATTCGATCACCCAATTGGAAGATTTGCTCGAAGAAACTGTCATCCGCAAAGTCAAACTTGTCGACATGGAATGGCTTACCAAGTAGCGAAATCATTTCTCTGAAAACACCCTTGAAATATGCCTGCTCGGTCTCATTGTCTTTGTCTGAGATGAATTCCAGATCAAAGAAAATCTGGTCAAGTTCTTCCTGATTGATGAGTAACTCCTTTTTGATCAATGCAAAATACCCTTGGTAAAAATCCTCAGGAATAACCTTTACACAGCCAAAATCAATAATTCCCAACTGATCATCTTCCTGAATAATAAAGTTTCCAGGATGCGGATCGGCATGAACTTGTTTCAGATTATGAACTTGATGATGGTAAAAGTCCCAAAGGGCTTGACCAATCTGATTCTTCGATTTTTGCGATGGATTAGTGTCCATCCATTCTTTGATATGCTTGCCGGAGATCCAATCCATGGTAATGATTCTATCCGAACTCAAGTCATCATAATAAATGGGGAACTTAAGATTTGGAATATGTCCACATGCCTCAGAAATCTCCCTCGAACGCTCTACTTCCAATACATAATCCGTCTCCTCCACCAATCGCTCCTCCACTTCTCCCATGTAATGGTCAAGCTCTTTCTCATTCATATTGAGCAAGCGTAGCGCAAAAGGTCTTACCAATTTCAAGTCGGAACTAACAGAATCAGCAACTCCAGGGTATTGGATTTTAACAGCAAGTGTTTTGCCTTTCTGAGTTGCCTGATGGACTTGACCAATCGATGCAGCATTTACAGCTGAGCGAGTGAAGGTGTCAAACATCTGCTCTGGTGTTTTGCCAAAGTGCTTCTGGAAAGTCTTTACTACCAAAGGATAGGACAAAGGCGGTGCAGAATACTGTGCCATGGTAAATTTGTCCTGGTACGCTCTCGGAAGTAGGTTTTTGTCCATAGACATCATCTGAGCAACTTTCAAGGCGGAACCCTTCAATTCGCTTAAAGATTTATAGATGTCCGTGGCATTGTTTTGATGAAGCTCCTCCTTATCCATGGATGGATTGACCATCTTTTTGGCATAATGCTTCACATAGTTTCCTCCAACTTTTGCACCTGTGGAGATAAACTTGGCCGCTCGCTGCACTTTGGAAACCGGGATGGTTGCCTGTTCTGATACCTTAGAGGCCATGATTATTTATTTTGATAAAGGAACTTTGCGAAGTCTAAAAAGCTATCCAATGCGCTTTTGCCCATTAGATCAAAAGATAAATTGACTGACTTCTCGATAGCGGCATCCGTTTTTTCAAATCTTGGAGATCGATCATCCAACCAATATCTGAACACAAATGCTGCTTGAAGCCAAAGGGCTTCATCGTATCTATCCGAAATAATTGGTCGATTGGCGATTTCCTGTGTTTCTTTTCCTTCCAGGATAATTTCTCCGGCGAAATCCTTGAACTTCTCTTTAAACTCTTTGGCATCCAAAGGCAAGGATTTCATGGATTGGGTTTTGTCCTGATATAAGCTTAGGAGATATGATCTATTCTTTTTCAGCTCTTCGATCCAAGTGAAAAGAAAACTTAGAAATTTTTCTCTTACGCTATATTCTTTGAATACTTCCTGAGATTCAATTTGCTCCAGCGTGCTTTCGAAAATCGACACCCAAATTGCGGATTTGATGGATTCAAATGAGGTAAAGTACGTATAGAACTCCTCTTCCTTCATTTTCAGATCTTTTGCAAACTTAAAAACAGACTTGGGAGTGCTTCCATATTCGAGGACATGATTGACGAAACCCTCCAAAATCAATTTTCTTAAATCCTTCTTTGCAGTTTTTTTTGTTGTTGTAGTTTCCATTTTATGAAATCAAT